>NZ_CP084222.1:3001298-3301428 GCF_020268605.1 Arsenophonus apicola | reverse complement strand
GACGGACTCCCCTAAAACAAGACCAATGGAAAATTATTAAATTTAATAGGTAATAAAAACTGTTAATACCTCAGAAAAGATTTACCGAAAATTTGTGCGATAAAGGATATCAGCTTGTACAAGCTATGATCTCAGTACACTATAATAGATCATAACGCAAAATTTGAATAAGATCCTCACTCTTTTACACAGTTTTAGCACTTTTTATCCACAGGATTAAATTTAGGATCAAGATGTATAAAATGAATAAGGAAGCATAAAGAATACTAGCACATATATTAGATATACATAACACCTAGTAACAGATAACTTTAGATCAAACTTGGCAATTAGTCTCTATCTTGAGCTAAATAATTTTTTGATCTTTTAATGATCCTTGAGATTTCTATGAGAATCCGTATAATTTTGCACCTTGTGTGTGATATCATCATTTTTCCAGTTTTCTGGCAGTGCTTGGTAAGAAAGAAAAGTAGGGTATTAGTTTAAGTTTTATAGTAGCTAATGGGGGAGAAAAGCGTCGAATTTGTCTCCTGCATTGCGTAATGCTAGATATTTTATTACAATCCTGCCTCTTTGCTATATTGGTGTTGTTACGATTGGATATACCAGTATTGTTTGTTCCACTGGTCACCCACGAATTTACTGAATCAATAATAACTATTTTGTTAAGTTAGGTAGAAACCGCTATGAAACGCACTTTTCAACCGTCCGTACTAAAACGCAACCGTTCTCACGGTTTCCGTGCTCGTATGGCCACTAAAAATGGTCGTCAGGTTTTGGCTCGTCGTCGTGCTAAAGGCCGCGCTCGTCTGACCGTTTCTTCAAAGTAATAACCCTATCGAAGTGGTTATGCTTGCTTTTCCTAGGGAGTTAAGATTATTAACTCCCAGGCATTTTGATTATGTCTTTCAGCAGCCACAAAGGGCGAGTTCTCCAGAAATAACCATTCTTGGACGCCTAAATGAGCTGGGGTACCCGCGCATTGGTCTTACTATCGCAAAAAAAAATGTTAAACGCGCTCATGAACGCAATCGCATTAAGCGACTAACGAGAGAATATTTTCGTTTACATCAGCATGAGTTGCCTTCGATGGATTTTGTGATATTAGTAAGAAAGGGGGTAGCTGATTTGAATAATCAAGAAATCACCGAAACATTAGGCAAATTATGGCGTCGTCACTGTCGTTTGGCTCGCGGCTCTTAATCTCGCTAATAAGAGGTTATCAATTGCTAATAAGTCCATTATTAGGGCCCCGCTGCCGTTTCAACCCCACCTGCTCACAATATGGAATCGAAGTATTATCTCGATTTGGATTGATAAAAGGTGGTTGGTTAATGATGAAACGCGTATTAAAATGCCATCCTTTACATAGAGGTGGTGACGATCCCGTCCCACCTAGACAGAATGACCATAATAGAGAACATTAACGATGGATTCGCAACGCAATCTTTTATTCATCGCTTGGCTATTTGTTTCGTTTTTGCTTTGGCAGACATGGGAAAGTGATAAAACACAACCTATAAAAACTGACCAAATCATAAAACAAATGGATATGCCAAGTCATGATGACCAAGCTAATCTGGGTCATGAGCAAGCTAAATTTATCACCGTAAAAACTGATGTGCTTAAATTACGCATCAATACTCGCGGAGGTGATATTGATGAGGCTGATCTACTGCTTTACCCTAAGGAATTACACTCATCTGAGCCGTTTCGTTTATTGGAAACCAGTAAAGAGTTTATTTATCAAGCACAGAGCGGCTTGATCGGTCAGGATGGTCCCGATAATCCAGGCTACAATAACGGATTGCGTCCTTTATATCTCTCAACTGCAACCAATTATGTGTTGCAAGATGGCCAAGATGAACTGCGTGTTCCTCTTACCTTCACAGGTAAAGATGGCGTAGTTTATCAAAAAGTCTATGTATTAAAACGTGGTAAATATAATATTTCTGTTGAGTATAATATTGACAATAACAGTGCCAAGCCATTGACGCTGGCTTTTTTTGGTCAATTGAAACAGACTGCGGAACTACCAAAAGAGCGTGATACAGGAAGTAATAATTTTGCTTTACATACCTATCGCGGTGCAGCGTATTCTTCCGATGAAACGAATTATAAAAAATATAGTTTCAGTGATATTACTGATAATAACTTAAACGTTAATACCAAAGGTGGTTGGATCGCAATGTTGCAGCAATATTTTGCGACTGCATGGATCCCCGGCTATCAGAACCAAAACACCTTTTATACAATTGATTTAGATAAAGCCATTGCTATTATTGGCTATAAGAGTTCGCCGATAACAGTAGCGGCTAATAGTAAAGAAAATTACACTTCAACCTTGTGGGTAGGTCCTGAATTACAAGCGGAAATGGCAGCAGTTGCTCCTCATTTAGATTTAACCGTTGATTATGGTTGGTTGTGGTTTATTTCTCAACCGTTATTTAAGTTATTGAAATTTATTCATGGTTTTATCGGTAATTGGGGTTTTTCCATCATCGTTATTACTTTTATTGTGCGCGGGATTATGTATCCATTAACCAAGGCACAATATACATCAATGGCAAAAATGCGTCTGTTGCAGCCTAAACTTGCGGCGATGAAAGAACGGATTGGTGATGATAAGCAACGCATGAGCCAAGAAATGATGACGCTCTATAAAGCAGAAAAAGTTAATCCATTGGGTGGTTGTCTGCCCTTATTGATTCAGATGCCTATTTTCCTTGCTTTATACTATATGTTGATGGGCTCTGTCGAGCTACGGCATGCTCCCTTCATTGGTTGGATCCAAGATCTATCAGCCCAGGATCCATACTATATTTTGCCGTTGTTAATGGGCTTAACGATGTATATTATTCAGAAAATGTCGCCAACGACAGTTACTGATCCTATGCAACAGAAGATTATGACCTATATGCCGGTTATTTTTACGGTATTTTTCCTGTGGTTTCCTTCTGGTTTGGTTTTATACTATATCGTTAGTAACCTAGTGACGATTATTCAACAACAAATTATTTATCGTGGATTAGAAAAGCGTGGCCTACATAGTCGCGATAAAAAATAAGTATTGGCATTTTGTTATTTGCTATGGATGAAAATAACAAAATAGAAAATGTATTAAGGCGGTCTAATGACCGCCTTAATCATATTTATTGTAACAATTGAGAGTAAAATGAGTATATATACTAATGATACAATTATTGCGCAGGCAACGCCTCCTGGACGTGGTGGTGTTGGTATTTTGCGAATATCTGGGCCAAAAGTTATTCAAGTTGCCCGCATTGTTTTAGGTAAATTACCTCAGCCACGCTATGCCGATTACCTTCCTTTCTATGATAGTAATGGTAAAGTGATGGATCAGGGAATAGCCCTCTATTTTCCCGCCCCCAACTCATTTACTGGTGAAGATGTTCTTGAATTGCAAGGACATGGTGGTCCGGTAATTATTGATTTATTACTTAAGCGGATTTTAGCGATCGGTGAAATCCGTATTGCCAATCCAGGTGAATTTTCTGAACGCGCTTTTCTTAATGACAAAATGGATTTAGCTCAGGCAGAAGCGATTGCTGATCTAATCGATGCGAGTACTGAACAGGCAGCGCGTTCAGCGGTAAATTCTTTACAAGGTGTTTTTTCGCAACAGATCTATGAAATGGTGGAAGCGCTTACTAACTTGCGTATTTACGTTGAAGCGGCAATTGATTTTCCCGATGAAGAGATTGATTTTTTATCGGATGGCAAGATAGAAGCAAAATTGAATGAGGTGATAGCCCATTTAGATAGTGTGCGTTCACAAGCTTACCAAGGCAGCTTATTACGAGAAGGCATGAAAGTTGTGATTGCTGGACGACCGAATGCCGGTAAATCTAGCTTATTAAACGCACTATCTGGCCGTGAAGCGGCAATTGTAACGGATATTGCTGGTACAACCCGAGATGTATTACGTGAACATATTCATATTGATGGTATGCCATTGCATATTATTGATACGGCTGGTTTGCGTGAAGCAACAGATGAAGTTGAGAGGATAGGTATTGAACGAGCTTGGCAGGAAATAGAGCAAGCTGATCATATTTTATTTATGGTGGATAGCACGACGACACAGGCAACTAAACCGGAGCAGATTTGGCCAGAATTTATAGCGCGATTGCCGAAGTCTTTACCTATTACGGTCATTAGAAATAAAGTAGATATAACTGATGAACCAATAGCGATAACAAAAGTTGGTGATTACTCACTTATATGTCTTTCAGCTTATTTAAAAGAGGGTATTGATTTATTACGTCAACATTTGAAAGAAAGCATTGGATTTAATCAGCATATTGAAGGGGGATTCTTAGCCAGACGCCGTCATATTCAAGCGCTTAATATCGCAGCTGAACATTTACAGCAAGGTTATCAACAGTTAGTGGTTGCTCATTCAGGCGAGTTATTAGCAGAAGAACTCCGTTTGACTCAACAAGCATTGAGTGAAATTACAGGAGAATTTAGCTCTGATGATTTATTAGGTCGTATTTTTTCCAGTTTCTGTATTGGTAAGTAAGTGCGGTTTTATTCAGATTTACAGAAATTCATCGTTCAGTATAACTAATTATTATATAAGATTTTTATACCTATTTAGTTATAAGAAAATATATATAACTCCATTATTGTGCTTTTTTCTATTGCTATGTGTCATGCTCATTTTTCACATTGAAATTTGCTTATAATCATATTTTGGTATGATAAGCAGCATGGCATAGTACTAGAATTATACCTTTTGTTTGATTTGTAACATTACTAGTAGTTAAAGGAGTATCTAGTAATGGCGTTGATGTTATTAATTGTTTTTGTTGTGGCTATTATTGTTATATGGAATGTTTATGCAACAAAAAAGAGAAAGGAGTATTTACTGAATAAGTATGGTAATACGGGAATTGTGGAAAAAATAATAAACCGTTATTTTTAGGTTGGCCAAACATCTGATCAATTAATAGATTCTTTAGGTAAACCGGCAGATATTTCTACTAAAATAATGAAAACAAGATATAGAGAAACATGAAAATATAATCAGACCGGTAAAAATCGATATGGTTTACCTATTACTCTGGATGACCATGTGGTGCAACGGTGGGAGCAGAAATAATCTTAAGTGGCCATAATTGTGCTTATAATAAAAATATATAATCAATTAAATAATTCTCTTCTGCGGTTTTTTAGTCAGTGATTAATAAAATGATTAAATGGAAGTTGTATTTGAATTTTGATAAATAATGTTATTTTTATTTACATTTTTCTTTTCACATAAAAAAGATTACAGTAATATAGTTATCAGTTCTATGAATTTTTAATCAATCTAACCCTAAGATTAACAATAGGATTAATAGACTATGCTCCCTTCTTTGTCATATTATACGGCAACAAATAGTGCTTATTGTAATACAAATTTAGCTTCTTAATCGGCTACTCGAAGAATGACAGCAGAAGACTATCTTATTGAAAGTTTGGGCGGAATTGATAGTCCAGAGAACAAAAAGTGGGCGCATGAATTATTGTCTAAATATGATTTTCCGGCAAATAGTTGCCATAACTCATTAGAATTTGCTATCCATTATTTACAATGTCAACAAATTCCCGATTGGGCAGAGCAATACAAAATAGCCCCTATTGAAACGAACGTTATTGATCAAGAGGGAAATGTCTGTACCTTATCTTATTTTGCTAACCACCCGATCCATTCAGGCGTTGATGGTGAAGTTTTTCAAGATAATGATGAAAATTATGTTTTAAAAAAATACCATGAAAACTACAACTACTTGGATGACAGTGAGCTTGGCACCATTGAAAAATCTATTGCTTTTTTTTGTCACTACTATGGCGAAGACAGTGCAAAAATTTATTATGATGAGGAAAATTTATTTGTCAGAATGAAGAAAATCGCCGGTATACCTTTAAGTAAGATAGATTCGTTACCGACAGATGCAATTGAAAAATTTGAATCTATGTTGGCGACTATGGTAGAAAAAAATATTTTTCATTCAGATTTACAACAAGATAATATCCTGTGGGATCGTTATGAAAGCAAATTCAATCCAATTGATTTTGGTGATGATCCTAGAAATTATTCCAGCATATTAGATCCAGAAGAACTTTTACAAGAATTAAAGTATAATGCAGAAAATTGTGTAAAACTTATCGAACAAAAAATAATTACTCCCGATAAGCAGACAAATTTATTTCAGCAGATGATATTCAGAAATTTGGTTTAGTCTAATGATGACATTCACCTCGGCCTAAAAGTCGAGGGTTGTTAAGTTAGCTAAAATATTATTATCTTATCATTAAATTGAATAATCATAATTTTATGATTTTTATATTAAGATTTATAACAATATTATTGGATATAAAATAGGTGTTGATAAATTTATCTATTTTTTATTAATAGTATTTATCAAAATAAATAAAGCTTTTAATTTTACATTAATTATTACTACTCAAATAGTCTTTATTTTATTCTAAGAATTTTATTGCAGTTAGTAAGTAGCCACTGCATATGTATTTAGCTGTGGCGTAAAGAAAATAATTATTTCATATCGTTATTCAGTACTGAATAAAATAATTTAAATTAGTCGACTAGCTTTTGGTACTTTTACTCATTCTATCAATATAAGCCATACCAAAGGCAGATAAAACAAAAGCTAAGTGGATAATAACACTCCACATTATTTTATTATCCGGCACTTTTTCAGCTTCCATAAACAGTCGTAAAAGATGAACTGAAGAAATCGCAACAATTGATGAGGCAACTTTATTTTTAATGGAATTAACGTCCATTTTTCCCATCCAGCTCAATTTTTGATGTTTATCATCAACGGTCATTTTTAAAATAAAGTTTTCATAACCTGAAAACATCACCATAACTAAAAGTCCACCAACTAGTGCAATATCAACAAGTGATAAAACCGTCAATATTAATCCTGATTCAGTGATAGTAAAAAGTTCAGGGATGATATGAATTATCTGCTGAAAAAATTTTAAAGTGAGTAAAATAAATCCAAATGATAGTCCTATATAAACAGGAAATAGTAGCCACCTTGATGCATAAATGATTTTTTCAATCGACTTTTCCATGTTATTTATCCTTCTTTTATTTGAATTTCTAAAATTTAATTGCCAACGGTATTACTTTTGCTTTAAAAATAAACAAAGCGTTGATGCTATTTTAAGCTGTGATTTTAATAATTATCATTAAAGCCAGATTAGGATATTTTTCTCTTAATAATCCAGCCTAAAAGTTTTATCATAAACTCCATTCATAAAACAGTTTTAGCAACTCAAGCTAGTTTATCATTAAGTGTAATTGGGGATCTTCTTTTTCTTTCTTCTCTATTAGGCAAAATAATTTATTTTTAATATTTTTTTAACAAAATGGAAACGATTTTAGAAGAAAATTGGCTTCATCATCAGTACATTTTTTATCAATAAGTGGTAATAAAACTAAATTGGATAGAAATAATCTTATATAGTATTTATTCCATAAAATTTTTCAAAAAACATATTATAACTAATTGATTATCATGTTATTTATTATGTTGATTCATTAAATCTGATATTGGTTATCACTAAAAAGACAGAATACATTAACTCATTTAAAAATAAAATCATTTAATTGAAAATATAAGCAAAGATTTAAAAGAAAATTTTTAAATTCATATAAGTATTCGAAGCCATCTAGATTAGATATTTATTTAACTGTTATCTTAATACTATAAAAAATTTTGATTAAAATTTTAGCAGCTACAGTTAATTATATTTATTTTTGACTAAATAAACAAAAAATAATATTTAATAGTGGTTAAAAATGACTATTTGTAGATACCTTATCTTGGATAACAAGTTTAAATCAAAATCCCATTGATAGAGTTAAACATGATTTAATTAGCTCTTTGAAAGATAATATCAATCAATATAAATATTTTAAACTAATAAATTAAAAACTCATTAATATTAAGAAATATACTTTGCTATAATATAGCTTACTTACTGATAGCTGTATTTTCAGTTAGTGCAATAGCATGCAGCCTAATAAAAAAATTGAACAAATGATCACTGCTGATAGAAGTGAAACAACCCTATTCTTCCAATAACTCGATAGTGGGTATACTGTACAAAATGTTTTTTTGCTGATGTTAAATATAATAACTGTATTCTTATCAATGGCAAGCAATACCAAAGATAATATCTTTATCGCCTTGTGAAGCTAAATTTCGGTGTAATGACTGAGGGGTAAGCTACCTAATATACTATTATCTTACTCAGTGAAAATGACCAAGCTGGCGTCCATTTTATTTTTATCAAGAGGGTAAGGTCATAGGAAGACAGGGGGTTAGTCTTGATTGCTATGAGATTGACAGATAATGCTATTGAGTTGGCCTTACAACTTAGCCTCAGTTTAAGTATGTCACCTATAACAAAGGCTAGTAAAAACAGCGAACCCAATACTGGTTCAAATCTGGGGATATGGCTTATATATTAATGATTAATCCGTTAATGAGTAGATGTATTGGTAAATTGTCCATTTTTTGTCTAATTTTCCTGATCCTTCTCGGTTTTTTTCATTGATAACCATCGCTTTATTGCTCTTATCGGAGCATATTGTGATGAAGGATCTGTTTCTTTTATGGGCGCGGACGATGCCTTGTTGAGCGTTAAATTAGCTAAAATAGCGATCACTGTGCCTATGGTAATGCCGCTATGAAGGAACATTTGCATCATGCTAGGAAATCCTTCAAATAAATGTGGCACCATGATAGGCATCAGGCCTAAACCTAATGTTAATGCCACCACCATTTCGTTATTATTATGTCGATAGGTAATACTGCTGAGTGTGCGAATTCCCGATACGGCGACCATACCAAACATAATGACGCCGGCCCCGCCCAATATCGGTTTAGGAATTGCCACAACCAGTGCCGCCATTTTGGCAAACATGCCCATTAAAATAAGGAGCACACCCGATACAGAGACCACGAAGCGGCTACGCACACCAGTAAGACCAATCAACCCAACATTTTGTGCAAACGCAGCATAAGGAAAAAGATTAAACAGCCCTCCTACCATAGTTGCAATACCGCAGGCGTTGAGACCGTTACGTAAAGTGGTAGCATCGGCCTTTTTGTCAACCATATCACCAATCATTATCATTGATGACATGGTTTCTATCATCACTACCACCATAACCATAGACAACAATGCGACTGGAATAATGTGAAATTCTGGCTTAGCCAGCCACATGATTTTGGGAAAATTAACCCAAGGCGTTGAATTAACGAAATGAAAATCAAGGGGCAGAAAGAAACTCCAAATAACCGTACCACCTATTAAACCAAGAAGCACCGCAATATTTTTAATCATTCCAGTCATAAAATGATAAATATGAAGAATAATAATGAGTGTCAGTGCCGCCATGACAAGCGGAAGAATGCCCCCATTATTGCCGCTAATAATCCAATTGCCTGCTACCGGCATCAGTGAAAGTCCAATCAGTGTTACAATCGAACCCATGACAACTTTAGGGAAAAAGCGCACAAGATGGCATATCCAGGGTGAGCATATCAGCGTGAATAATCCCGCGATAATTACGGCGCCGGAAATGCCGCTAATGCCATACTGTTTACCGATTAGTATCATGGGAACCAGTGCGGCAAATGTGCAGCCTTGCACTAATGGCAAGCGACAGCCAATCCATGAGCCAAAGCCGAAGGATTGGGCAATGGTCGCTATACCACAGATAAACAGATCAGTACTAATTAATAGAATAATTTGCTCAACGGGTAAGCCAACAGCATTACCGATAACTAATGGAACGGCGACTGCGCCTGCATACATCACTAAGACATGTTGCAGCCCGTAAAGTATCATTTGCCCAATGGGCAGGACTTCGTTAACTGGGGCTGATTGGTGCTTGGAGAGAACAGATCCTTTCATAAAGTTACATCACTCCTGTTGGTGAGTACTTCGTTAACCGGGCTGATCGGTGTTTGGAAAGAACAGTTAATGTGCATATTAGAACAGTATTTGGCATACAAACTAATCTAAATTGATCCAATCAGCATTTCAGCAAATATCAATAACTATGCGTAACCCATGCCAATATGAATAAAGAGGTAAAAGTGTTGGTGTCATTCGTGAATTAAGTCACGTTTTGTTGGTGGCTAGGCTGGGGAATGGCAAAGTATTGTTAAAAACGGACCAGATAATCATATTTTATACTTGAGGCTAATTCTCATCTTGAGAATATAAGAAAAGTGGCTGATTACGACTATTTGTTTTCAACTTAGTGTTAAAGCTGTGAGCGATATTATTTGGATCAGCGGCAAAATTTACTTTTATCTGGCTTTTACTAGTCGAAAAGCGATATTTTCTTGTTTCACTGTGATACGTGATTCTCAAAGTGAGAATACTTTATGACAAAAAAATGAAGAGTGCTAAACATGATAAAGGCAACTTTTTGATGTAAATCGCAAAATTCTAAGTTAAGCATAAATTATTAAAAAAGTTTGCCCAATTATTGCATCCTTATTGGAACAATATACCTGAGCTTACCAGCTAGGAGAGCGAATGAATAAAATGATTATTGCTGATCCAAGTGAATGCATCGGTTGTCATGTTTGTGAAATTGCCTGTGTGGTTGCTCATAATCATCAATGTTGGCCACGGAGCACACGTGAATTTGTCCCGCGTATCAGAGTATTGAACGAGGCAAAAAACAGTATTGCGGTAACCTGCCGTCATTGTAATAACGCACCTTGTATTACCAGTTGTCCGGTGAATGCATTATCTTTTGTTAACGCAACCGTTCAGCTTGATCAAACTCGCTGTATCGGTTGTAAAAGTTGCATTATAGCCTGCCCGTTCGGCGCTATTGATATGGTACTGGCAGTGGATTCAGATATCGTCCTGGCGCAAAAATGTGATATGTGTCAGACAATAAATACAGGCCAGCCAGCTTGTGTGACACATTGTCCCACGCAAGCATTAAGGATTGTTGATGAGCAGACGTTGTTAACTTTGCGCCAAGAGAGACAACAAAGGACGATAGATAGCAGAGATTTTCGCCAGTTCGAAAAACAGCCGCAGCGTAAACAGATATTAAATAAGCCGCTGCGAAAAGGGGCGCAGAAAGTTTCTGCTCAACAACGTATTCAGCATTTTGTCGAGATTTATATTGGACTTGATGAGCAGCAAGCTCTTTATGAAAGCACACGTTGCCTCTATTGCGCACAAAAAGCGTATTGCAACTTAACATGCCCTTTACATAACCACATTCCAGATTTCATTCAGTTAGTCAGTAAAGGAAACATTATGGACGCGGTGGAATTATGCCATCAGTCTAGTTCTTTACCAGAAATATGTGGTCGTGTTTGCCCACAAGATAGGTTATGTGAAGGAGCATGTACTCTGAAACAACATAGTGGATCGGTCGCTATTGGAAATTTGGAGCGCTATATTACTGACACTGCACTGGCACAAGGCTGGCGACCAAATTTATCGCAAGTAATTCCGCGTTCGGAACGAGTAGCGATAATCGGTGCAGGACCTTCTGGTCTAGGTTGTGCTGATATCCTCGCACGAGCGGGGGTTAAGGCTGATGTGTATGAGCGTCATCCCGAGATCGGTGGATTACTAACTTTTGGTATCCCCCCTTTCAAACTTGATAAGCAGTTATTGAGCTCAAGACGCAATATCTTCAGTGAGATGGGTATTCAGTTTCATCTTAATTGCGAAATTGGTCAGGATATCCCTTTCTCTACGTTGACTAATGATTATGATGCTATTTTCCTCGGTACAGGAACGTATGGTTTGATGAACATTGGGTTGGAAAATGAGCATGCGCCAGGCGTGATACAGGCGCTAGATTTTTTGACGGCCAGCACGCGGCAGGTGATGGGATTAGACGATGATCCTCGCTATCCTTGGGTTGATATAACCGATAAAAAAGTGGTGGTGGTAGGAGGCAGTGATACTGCAATGGATTGTCTGCGTACGGCAGTACGACTTAATGCTGCCAGTGTAACCTGTGCTTATCGACGCAATGAAGCTAGCATGCCTGGTTCGAAAAAAGAGGTGATTAATGCACGAGAAGAAGGTGTTGAATTCTTATTTAACGTTTCAGCTCAGCACATTGTGCTAGATGATACTGGAAAAGTATCAGCAGTAAAACTTACGCGTGTTCAGTTGGCGGAGCCAGGTAAAGATGGACGGCGAAGACTGCAACTGATTGCCGGCTCAGAATTTGAACTGGCGGTCGATGTGTTAATCATTGCTTTTGGTTTTCAGCCACATGATATGCCATGGTTACAGGGACACAATATTAACCTTGATGATTGGGGTTTGATCCAAACCGGCGGTCAAGGACGTTTGTTGACACAAACTAGCAACGATAAAATATTTGCCGGTGGAGATGCCGTGCATGGTGCAGATTTAGTTGTAACGGCAATGGCGGCGGACCGACAGGCTGCGCGGGACATGCTTAAATTGTTCGATCGAAAAGTATCTAACAACCAATAAGTGACTAAATTGGCATTGATGAATATCAAAGTGGATAAAAATGGGTAATTGTTTGAATGGTTGACTGATTATAAAGGTTTAATGGATTAAGAGGTTTTGCTCGCAGATAAATATATTAAAATGTTAATTCATTAATTAAATCAATAAAAATGAAAAAATTTAATATTTTTAAAATTAGTTTTTAATTATCAGGCTAGCAGAAAAAGCGGAAATCAGGCCAAGGGACTAGCATAATCTAACAGTAAAACCGTGATGTTAAATTAACAACATACTATTTGATAAAATAAATATATGAAGACAATTTTGCACTTTTACGTAAAGTTGTAAATTGTTTAATTAACTATTGAGTCATAATTCGTAATCAGCTAAAGTAATATCGTTATTGGTAGACGCTAATAACCGAGGTTTTGCAGCCTTGTTCACTAACACACTGGTAAAAAGTTTTACCAGTGCTACTTGTAGCGCCCTTTATGGCGGTTCAGGTAGGGGAGCCGAAAGGCTCGCCGGAGTTAGTGCCGGTCTGCAAACCTTATCTGGATCGCCTCCAAAAGAAAAGGGATAGTAAAAATGCTTGATTTTAGCTATAACTGGCACGGCGCTAACTTTGTTGCTGCATTACAAGAAAATATAACTCTATCATCTATTTCCCATAAATTCGGATTAAACTCAAAGATACTAAAAAATAGACTTATTCGCCTTTTTTCAATGGGTGAAAAGTGTATTATTGCTGCTTTAGAGCCTCATCCATCTGCAATCTTGTCAAGTTATTATTGCGATAGCATAAAAGCTTTCCAATAGAAGCATTGATATTGAATGTATTACTTAATAAAAAAATTATTTTGCTGTGAACGACTATTTCGATTTAATAATCTTAATGTTATTTTTTAATGTGAGAAAGAAAGTTAAAATTTAGGATTATAAAATTAAATATTTTTTGAAAAAAAACTATTTTCAAATCCATCTTATCACCTTATGAAATTACATATGATATTATTTACCTAAGTTATTAAGAGGTGTTGATGAGCAATAATATCAATGATAAATCCATTAATATTATCGATTCAATTATTACGATGGTAGAAAATCTAGATGAACCTTGGGGAATTAAAAGTATAAAGTCAGAACATATTTATATGAATAATTCTGCTCGTCTCTTCACAAATACACCAAAAAATTTTTCTATCGAAGGTAAAATGGATAAAGCATTTCCTACTACTTGGAGTGAATTATTTCAGGTGTTTAAAGAACATGACGAATTAACGAAAATTGAATCTTCTACGACGAGAGTAATTGAAATAGATTACTGGAATGGGAGTCCAATCTTAATACCTTATATCAGTGAAAAAATACCTATTTTAAATAAAGATAAACAATGTATTGCAATTTTATGGAATGCAAAAAAAATACTTAATATAAACCCATTGATCTATCATGAAAAAAAGCTGTCAATATATTAAAAACTTATCAAGAAAGCTGTTTTTTTTCCAAACGAGAACTTGAAATAATATTTTTGCTTCAACAAAGACTCGGTAGTAAAGAAATAGCGAAATATTTAAACCTCTCACCTATAACAGTAAATCATAAATTACAGGTTATTTATCAAAAAACGGGTGTTAATTCAGCCAGACAACTTATTGAATACTGTAAAACTTATTCTCTTGATAACTTTATACCTGAACGTTTTTTAACTCCAGGTGTTCTTTTCATAACAAAGTGAATTAATTATATGAACTTAATAGATAACTATCCAACAAGTCGTGTTCCCACTAATATACGTTTATCATTTCTGAGTGTTACATTAGTTCATGCTGGAATGTTAACTGCGTTAGATCAATTTATGCTAGGCGCAGTACTAGGTAATTCAATGACTTTAACTGACGCTTTTTTAGCTATTTTCATTAGTAGTATTATTTTTGGCGTTATTACCTTTGCTTTAGGCTTTGCGGGAATGAAAGAAGGGTTATCCAGTAGTCTTTTAGCCAGATGGTGTGGTTTTGGGCGTATTGGTTCAGTTTTGGTCAGCCTTACAATAGCCATTAGCTTGGTCGGTTGGTTTGGAGTACAAAATGCTGTCTTTGCTAAAGGACTTAATTATGCTTTAGGCAATAAATTAGGCTTTGAATGGTCAGCTACATTATCTGGTTTATTTTTGACGATCTTAGTTGCTTTTGGTTTTAAAGCATTACGATTTACTGCTTGGATTGCGGTTCCTTTTTTTGTCATCGTGATTTTATTTATCTCAGCAGGAATTCTTGAGCATCATAATATGATGGATTTGATTCAGTCAGTTCCTAGTGGTGAAACGATAACCTTATCTTCTGCAATTACTTTAATCATGGGAGGATGTATCGTTGCCACTCTTATTACGCCAGATATGAGTCGATACTCAAAAAATAGTCGTCAGGTATTTTGGATGGTTATGGTATCAATTATTCTTGGTGAATTTGTTATTAATGGACTGGCAATATTATTAGCCAGGGCACAAAATACGGCAGATGTCGTAACCATTATGACGCAAACGGCTGGAGGTATTGGTTTATTAGTAGTCATCTTTTCTACTTTGCGGGTTAATGATATTAATCTTTATTCATCGTCATTGAGTATTGCCAATTCAATTTCAATATTGACGGGCAAAAAAGTTAATTACACAATTCTGACTTTATCCATTGGTATTATTGGTACAACTCTTTCTGTTTTAGGTATTTTAGACAGGTTTGTTGGTTTTTTGACTATTCTTGGGGTTATTTTTCCGCCAATAGTTGGTGTTATGCTAACGGATTATTTTATTATAAAGACTCATAGAAATATTCTTAAGGAAACGCTACAAGGGGAGAAAATCCCAGCCAATAAAGATACACCTTTAATTGGTTGGAATGCTGTTTTCGCCTGTGTAATAGCCAGTATTCTTGGCATAACAGTGGAAACAGGTATACCAACGGTTAATTCTCTCCTCGCTGCAAGTATTATTTACGGTTTATTAAGTATAATTAAAAGATAAATAACAGTTAACAACGGAAAAAATTGTAATAATGGCGACCACTCATAACATAATTAGCTGGTCGCTCCAAATAGTAATAGTAGATTAGTCGTTACAGTTAACCCATTTAGCAAACATCTGTGCTTTTAAGCGGCTTTGATAAATAATAGCGGGTGTAACAGTGTGCAAATTTGTCTAAGTGGCCATATTCCTTATAGCCTAATTTTTTATAAAAATTAACAGCTTGAAAGTCAAAAGTATCAACATAGGCCATATGGCACTTTCTTTTTATTGCTTCATTTTCTGCTTTATTCATTAAATCTTTTCCAAAGCCCTTTTTTCGGTAGTTTTCTGCTATCCATAGATATTGGATATCTAAGCCACCCCACCATGTTCTGGCAATCAAGCCACCAACAATGTTTTCATTATCCATTAAAGTCACTCTTAGCGGATGCATATCTACAGTGGTAAAGTTGGAGTTATGTTTCCACAGACTATCGATGATAGTATTTTCTTCTGCAATATTTTCTTTATCGGTAAGTATAAATTTCATATTAGTATCATCCTTGTTGTTTGTTGCTAAAAAATATTTTTAAATTTTGTGTATATCAATTAGTTATTCATGTTATAAATCTTTTTTATCATGTTTTTTTAGTTTTTAATCAATGAATTGATGATGTTAGATTTTTTATATATTTTAAGGTTTTATGTTAATTTTAGGTTTAGTTTTATCTTTCAATCATCGTGTTATTTTACTGGCATTAAAGTAATTTGGTTTATTCTATTAGCAGAAAATCACCTAATAATCAAGGCTAATTATTAACCTTTTTTATAACTTAGAATTTGTTTAATGTAGTTAACAAAAGAAGATATAACAGCTTTGTTTTTATTATAAGTTTAGCGGTTTTTTATTTAAAAATCTTATAGTTAGTTTAAAGGCTTTTGCCAATACCAGGGTATATTTATATTTTAAATTTAAAAAACGATGGAGAAAATAGAGGTACGGATATATTGATTCTAACGAGGTAAATTTAAGTTAGCAAAAATAAAACCAGGAATAACCGTTTTTGACGATGAAAAAATATTAATAATAAAGCTAAGGGATGTATAAATAACATAAAAGGGATTAATTTATCGATTTTATATCGATACAAGTAATGAAATACTAATGGGCAAAGTAGTAAAAGTAATCATTATTAAATGATCGTACAAGTATGTGATATTTACTAAGTAGAATAAACAGTTAAAAAAAATAATAAATTTAGTCTTAATTTCAGTAAGTTAATCGACATCAAAAACGCACTTCTTTCCTTGTTGTGCGTTTTATTTTTTTATCAATTAATGGTAGCTGTGTTGGCTCAGTTAACAACGGCACAGTCGGCCACGGTTAAAACAGATCCTAGTTGAATTCTTGTAGGTACTCACTCTTCATTTAGTTCAAAAAGAGATTAAAATGTAGGTTGCTTATTAAGTAGTATTATATTTAATTTCTATCTAGGTTGAACTCTACTTCGGTACTCATGGTTGAACTTATATGAACAGGCTTAGGTCCGATCGAACGACTCTTTGCAATGGCCGTTAATGCGGCCTTATCAAGGGTATTGAAACCAGAAGAGCGAATGATTTTAGCGTCATATAAGCTACCGTCAGTATTAATATTAAATTGTAATAATACTCGCCCACGATGGCGTTTTTTTCTGGCTTGACGGGGATATATTTTATTGCGCTCAATTTCTTGTTTGACTAGTGAATAATAGCGTTCACCTTCTTTTTGTTCACCTACCTTTATTTGAGAAGGATCATGATTTAGAGCCCCGCCTTGCATGGTGGTGTCATTATTGCCGTTGAAATTCTCTGCGGGATAAACCGATGGATTCTTATTCTTATTTATTTCCTTCTTGGTTTCTGAGAAAGTTTTATTATTAGTTTTTTTGACCGCTGTTATTTTCTTTTTATTATTGATTTTTTCTTGTTTCTGCTCAACGGCTAGTACTGGATTTACTGGTGAATCAGGTAGAATAATTGGTAGCGATTCACTAGAAGATCTATTTATTTCTGATGTAGTTTCTATACTGGCTGAGATCAAGGTAATTGTTGTATTAGGAGAAATATTATGGTGACTGGCTAATGTCGGCGTAGAATTAGCCGAAGTCGATAAGCACAGCCATATTAAAGCAATATGTAAAATAATAGATAATACAATATAAGCTAACAGTCTTATCATAATTTTTTATCTCAATATTTTAGTTGGTTTAATATGGTTGTGTTATTGTTTATTTAATTAAAACTTACTATTAAAACTAAGTTTAAAAGTTCTTCCCGGAGCAGGCATCATAGAGCGAGTTAACGGGTCGAGATAATATTCATCAGTTAAATTGGTTCCGGTTAATTCTACTGACATATTGTCATTAATTTTATAATCCACATAGGCATCAATTGTAAAAATTGGATCCCAACGCATTGGATTATTATTCGTACCTAAATAGGAATTAGGTTTAATTATCATCAAATGCTTTTCATCACGATTTTCTGCTTTACTATGATAGGTAAATCGACTGCCAATTTTGATTTTTTTATCCCATAAACGAGCACCTAAATTCATATTCAGGGAGTATTTAGGTTGAATTGCAGTACGTAAAAAACCACCCGGAAAACCACCATCAATACATTCTGGAATATTGTGTTGATTATAAGGATCTAAATAATGACTGGTATTAAGATCACAAACTTTATTTTTTATATTATAAACGTAACTAATATCACTAAAAATAAAATCATTATCATAACGCGTCTGTATTTCAATACCGGATAATAACTGTCTATCCATTTGGGTAAAATTATATGCCATATCACGATCGAATACGTTTTCTATCGTGGTGTCAAAATAGATTAATTTAATATCAGCGTGTTTTTCTGTTTTTAATAGATTTGCCAAATTATAGTGAATACCAAATTCTTGTGTTTTAGCGCGTTCCGGTTTGGTTTTTTCACCCATAACAATTCGACGTTCGTCGGAAAAGCCAACGCCGTCTTCATATAAGCTGGGCATTCTGACTGATTCGGCATAACGAAGATAAACACTTAAATCATCCGTGATCGATATGCCCGCTGAGAGGACAGGGGCAATACCGTGATCTTTGCGTTTTTTCTCTTTTTGCCATAGCGTGTCTTCTGGCCGAGCAACAAGAATTTTATCCCCATCTGTAATCTGATCAGAATAATAGCGTTTTACCGTTTTCCAGTTTTAGCATCAATCGTTTCTTCATCTATATTTATTTTACCGTTAAAGAAAGGGTTATCCTTTTTATGCAATTTTCCATCGTTAGGGTTGTAAAGTAAGGTAATCGATTTTGGTCGATAATTGGTTCCATTTATATCGGGTTTTTGCACTTGCTTGTTAGTACCTATCTGAATCAGGTATTCATCTTGTTGTGTATACTGTTTTCTTGTTGCCAGCGTTAGCTCGATACGTTGTTTTTTTAATTTATCGATATTGTTTGTTAGCGCTATTTTTTGCTGCTCATTAAGTTGATTTTTATTATCGGCTAAGGCCTCTGTTAATCGAGCTATTTCTGTCTTATAAATATGGTGTTTGTTGGCAGCTAGTTTTTTTATTCGTTTCTTCCAGTCATCGGCATAAGCATCATTGTCATAATCTTGTTGATTAACTGATTGAAAAAAGGGTACATTATAGCCGGCAAGATAGCCGCTCTTTTGGTAGCCGCTTATTTTTTCAGTTCTTTTTCTATTGACTAGATCATCAATTGACCAATAAGTCACATAATTGGCGCCGGCGGAGAAAGTTAAGAATTCCACCGGTTGCCAGTCGAATTTAAACCCCAGTTGATACTCTTGCCGACGGCCTTCTTTGCCTGGATATTGGAAATAACTAACCCTTACACCAGTATATTCCGTATGGTTAATTAATTTTTCATTCTGAAAGCGGCCGTTCAGGGTAAGATTTAAATTAGGTGTCAGGGTAAATATATTACTAATGTCCAAACCCCAGCGATTATTTTCATTACTATTATTAGCGCTATTGATTAAACTACCATCAATAGTGGGATTTTTAATTGCGGTGCCAAACTTATAGAAGGTGTTAGTATCCCAATCAGCATCTCTGTCCTTTGGGGCTCTTGGGTAGCCGCCTGCACTATTGGTATTTGCATCAGTATGATTAAACCAAGCACTCAGATAAAAATCGAACCATCGACTATCAAGCGGTTGGTATTTAAGGCTGGCACTACCGGCTTTTTGGTGCACCTGAGCTAAAGGTCATTGCGGAACCAAATTATGTTCGACATCAACAAAACCCAGTCGAGAGGGCATAATATCACCAAATTCCAGTCGGGAATCGCGATAAGTAAAATTAACCGTTAAATCATCAGCCAGATGCCAATTATTTTTTAGCAACAGCGATTTCATCATGTTGGACGTGTTAGGCACTTCTTTGCCTGGATGATAAATATTGGCAACAAAAGGCATATAAGGATCGATTATTATTCTAGGGTTGGTAAATTCTTTTTTCTTCTCATTAGTAAGCGAATAACGATAACGATTTGCTCCCCTGGTACCGGCAAAATAGTTGCCTTTATTGCGATAACTTGAGGCCAGCAATAAATCAAATTTCTCTTGGCGCAAGCCAATGGCAACCCGATAAGCATAATCATCCAAACCGCCTAATTTTCTATCATGGTAATGATGGGGATGGATATTGATTAAAGGATCATCAAATAAAAAGGCATAAGATTTCATTCCTCCAGGAAGATTACGATAGTCCTCGCCTAATGGTAAATTTTTGAGTTGCGGCTTAATCGCGTTATTGCTACCTTCTAATTTAACCGCGAAACCAAAGTTTTCATTTGCTGGCAGAATGTCATTAATATTAATTGTTTTAATAGTAATGCCACCGCCGATCGAACTTTTAATATGACGTGATAGCGAAGGCCCTTTTTCAATTTCAATTGAACTAATTAAATTAGGATCAAGATAGTTTCGGTTATTGGCACCATTGTAGCCACGGGTTACTGTAATTGATTGCTCAGTACCATCGACAGTTAAGGGGATCCGTCCTTGCCCTTGAATGCCACGAATATTGGGATCGATTGCCGCGCCATTACGTGCTTCACCGCTATATACACCCGGCGTAGATTGAAACAGATCGGCAGGGGAAGCCCCCTTGAAACGTTCTATCATCTCTTTGCCAATATAAATGTTGGAAATATTTTTATCGTAGATATTGTCATAACCATGTTCATCTTGTTGTGACATATCAGAAACCTGAATTTTACCTAAATGTTTTTTTTCCGTGTTTGCTTGCTTGTCCGAAGATGGCTGTTCAGCATAGCTAATAGCGGGGATAATTAAAGTAGCAAGTGATATAGCAAATGCTATCGGTTTTTGGCGGCAGTTTAAAAAATACATGATTTCCTTACCTAAAATAATTTTTAAATTAACAATCAAAAATAACGTTCAAAATTGAGTTGCAGATCGTTTTTTTGATAGCGATAAAGCCAGCCGACATTGCTATTATTGTTGCGATGAAAAAAGGTAATAGAGGGTGTGAAGCCAATAATTTTTATGGTTAGTTTTAATTTAATTGCATAGATCCATTCTGTATCACGTCGCTTGGCACCTAATCGCTTATCAAAATGTTTAAATTGATGTTGATTCCAAAGTGATGAAAGACTGGTTTCCAGATAAGGTAATGACCTAAATTTAACGCCGCCACTAATATCATAGCGGTGGTAATCGTTTATTTGCCATTGATGGAAATGTTGGGAAAAACCCAAAGAGAGATACCAATTCATATTGTTGAAAGGATAATTAATGGAAAAAGAAGTTTCGTGCTTCAGGCCATTATTATGTTGTCCTTGGTAATAGTCTTTCCATTTAACTTGGTGATTTAAAACAAAATCTAATTTAGCGGCCATATCAGGATGATAACGCCACTCAATTTTTCCGCCTATTTCATAGGCATTTGGATCTTCTGCCCCTTGTTCATAACCCACTAAGGGGCCGGCTAATAAATAATGGTATGATGATTGAAAATGGTAGCCAGTGTAGATATTAGCTTGATAGCCATTATAGGTGTTGTTTTGCCGATAGATTTGACCATTTGCCGTTAGGCGAATAAAAATCGCATGAGGCTCTTGCAACATAAATGACTGTTGGGTCAAACCGAATAAAGAAAAGCCTGATGAGGTAATTTTTTTCGGCGTTTTACGAGTTAATCGGCAATCACCAGCACTATTTTTTTGTAAGCACTCTGCTGGGCTACCAGGCGATTTATTCAGATTATCTGTTAGGTGGTAACCTAGTGAAAGTGTGGCAAAGAAAGGATTTTTATTATTAACCAGAATGAGA
Organism: Arsenophonus apicola; assembly: GCF_020268605.1. Taxonomy (NCBI): domain Bacteria; kingdom Pseudomonadati; phylum Pseudomonadota; class Gammaproteobacteria; order Enterobacterales; family Morganellaceae; genus Arsenophonus; species Arsenophonus apicola. Next base: position 3,279,533 of record NZ_CP084222.1, on the reverse strand, counting down.
AGATATTTTATTTTTTTCTTAACCAAGTCAGGTAAATCTTGCTGTGCTATTAATTCATTTAATAATGACTTTGCTTTATGATAAATTCGGTTTTCAATATAAATATAACTTAAATCGAGCTTGGCACGCGTAAAGTGAGGATTTATTGTTATCGCCTGGGATAAATAGTGCATAGCAGATTGAGGCTCTCGATTTTTATATGATAAACAAACCTGAATAAAATAGATCAAACTCTTATCGTGATAATTATTTTTTATTAATTTATTTAAATAACCTTCAACTTGTTGCCAATCTTTTTTATTAATAGCAATAAAAATATTAGTAATATAATTTTTATTATTTATTTTATTCACTTGTGTATTATTTATTATCAATGAATTAGCGATAGTTAATTTTATATGAAAAAAATAAGAAATAAATAGGATTATAATTAATCGTTTCCTGTTAGTCATTTTTATTTCCATAACAAAAAAGAGCATAGGGTTTCCATGCTCTTTTTAAATTTAAAAAATCAATTATTGTTTAGTGCCGGCAAAAGCGGTATCTAATTGATGATTATTTTCAAATTGAGTAATACCCGCTAAATAGTTGGCATTATCACCAAAGAAGTGGCCTGTGGTGGTTCCTTCAATTGAATCAGCAGAAGCTTTGCCGCTGAAAGAGCCATTCTCTTTAATATCTGCATCAATATTCATGGTTAATGCACTATGACTAAATGAACCTTTCAAGCTGTTTTCGGCAAAATCTGCGGTTAATTCACCGGTCATAAAACCATTGTTAGAATAATCGTTGATCCCTTTGATAGCATAGGTAGCGGTACCGGCATTTGGCATCTCTGTCGTAATGTCTTTACCGGCATAGTAAGCGGTGTGAGAGGCAGAAGACATATCATTATCTTGTGCCCATTCACCGAAGAAAACATCAACATCGTCCAGTTTGGCAAATGCAAATGAACCCATATTGGGGTGGTGGGAAGAGCTGGTACCACCAAGCTTATAAACGTTATTATCATCTTTGGGAGAGATCATTGCTAAACCGGGAAAGCCGATTTTTTTACTCCCATGTAAATCAGTTAAACCAATAGCGGAATCACCTTTTTTGGCTTTATGAAAGCGATTAGAAGCTTCTTCTATTTCACCAATAATTAGACGATTATCATTAGAGGTATTTGATTTATTATAACCGGTTATTGCCTGGCTAAAGCCAATATATCCAATTAATAGTGTTAGCAAGGTAATAATATTTAATTTCTTCATTTTTAATTCCTTGTAAAAATATTAATTTTTATTTGACAAAAAATGGCATAGACAAATAAAGTTTTGCCTGAAATAAACCTTAAAGTAAAAAAGAACCCAAGTAAATGATAATTATTATCATTTGCTTGTGAGGGAAATAAATATATAACTAAGGAATTTAATAGCGGTATGATTTAATTTTATTTTTTAATATTAGTGGTTATTAAGTATTAAAAATTTAAATTTAAAAATGTGATCTCAATTAAAAAAATAATGCAATAAATAGAAACAAATTATTTTATAAAATATTTGGTTCTATTTATTTAATGATATTTATTGAATGTAAATAATATTTTTAAATTTAATTATTACGTTAAGCGTTCGGGGTAACTAAAAATGGTGGCTTTACCTGGTCGACAAAATCCAACTAACGTTAATTGATAATTTTGTGCCATTTCAACCGCAAGTGAAGTGACGGCTGAGATAGCAAATAGAATTTCTACTCCGCAGGTTGCTGCTTTTTGTACCATTTCATAACTTGCTCTGCTTGAGATTAACACCGCGCCGTTTTGCCTTTTTTCACGGCTTTTCATGCCGATAAGTTTATCAAAGGCAACATGACGGCCGATATCTTCACAGCCTCCAGCTAGCTCGCCGGTTGGGGTTATCCAAGCCGCAGCATGCGTGCAACCGGTTAATTGGCCAATTTTTTGGATCGTATTTAATTGTGATAAAGCCTGATCCAGATAATTTAGTGAAAATGATTGCGTGAAAGGAAGAGGATCAATTGGGCGAAACAGTTGGCTAAGTTGTTCTGTACCACAAATACCGCAGCCAGTACGACCCGTTAGATTGCGTCGTTGTGTTTTCAATGCCATAAACTGGCGAGGTGATAGTTCAATATTTAATTCTATGCCCTTTGAGCCATAGTTATTTATATTGATATCACGAATTTCCTCAACAGATTGGATGATGCCTTCAGACAGTGAAAAACCCAAGGCAAATAGCGTTAAGTCTTTTGGGCTTGCCATCATAACGACATGAGAGATGCCATTGTAGATCATGGCGATAGGAACTTCTTGTGCAACTTTATCCAGATTAAAAAGGTTTAAATTTCCCTTTTTGCAAACTTTTATTTCAGATGCTCCGGTTTTTTCGACATCTTCCTTCATTTCAGTTGCATAAAAATTACTCATTAGCCGAATTCCTAATACTATAATACATTAAAAGAGATTACATTAATTATTATCAATACAATTTAATCCGACAAAAAAGATCGGTATTAAAAATATAATGACCTGTTTTACTTTTTTATCTTATGGAAATCAATGTCAGTAATGTGAATGAGGAGATTTTTAATGCAAGTCAGCAGAAGACAGTTCTTTAAGATCTGTGCTGGCAGTATGGCAGGTACAACGATTGCTGCTTTGGGTTTTGCTCCAACAACAGCATTAGCTTCTGCGCGTCAATATAAACTATTACGTGCTAGGGAAACCCGAAATACCTGTACATACTGTTCAGTTGGTTGTGGATTATTAATGTATAGTCTTGGTGATGGTGCTAAGAATGCCAAAGAAAGCATATTTCACATAGAAGGCGATCCAGACCATCCGGTCAGTCGAGGCGCTTTGTGTCCGAAAGGCGCTGGACTAATCGACTTTATTCATAGTGAAAGTCGTCTGCAATTTCCTGAGTATAGAGCGCCAGGCTCTGATAAGTGGCAGCGTATTAGCTGGCAAGAAGCATTTGATCGGATTGCTAAGTTAATGAAAGCCGATCGGGATGCGAACTTTATTAAAACAGATGCGGCTGGGACAACAGTTAATCGGTGGTTAACAACAGGTATGCTGTGTGCCTCGGCCAGTAGTAACGAAACCGGTTTTATTACCCAGAAATTTTGTCGGGCTCTGGGAATGTTAGCGGTTGATAACCAAGCTCGTGTCTGACATGCGCCAACGGTAGCAAGTCTTGCTCCAACATTTGGTCGCGGTGCCATGACAAACCATTGGGTTGATATTAAAAATGCCGACCTGATCATTGTAATGGGTGGTAATGCGGCGGAAGCTCATCCGGTCGGATTCCGTTGGGCCATCGAAGAAAAAATCCACAATAAAGCCAAGTTGATTGTCATTGATCCGCGTTTTACTCGTACTGCATCAGTGGCAGATTTTTATACTCCTATCCGTTCAGGTACCGATATTACCTTTTTATCTGGTATTATTAATTATTTGATAAATAATAATAAAATTAATAGTGAATATGTACGATCTTATACCAATGCCAATTTAATTGTGCGGGATGATTATCATTTCGACGATGGGTTATTTAGTGGTTATGACGCTAAAAATCGCCAGTATGATAAAACTTCCTGGAATTATGAATTAGATAGCAACGGTTTTGCAAAACGAGATGAATCACTACAACATCCACGTTGTGTTTGGCAGTTACTTAAGTCGCACGTCAATCGATATACAGCAGAAGTGGTCGCCAATATTTGTGGAACTCCACAAGAAGATTTTATCAAGGTTTGTGAATATATTGCTGAAACCAGCGAAAAAGATAAAACCGCTTCTTTTCTCTATGCATTAGGTTGGACACAACATTCCATCGGTGCGCAAAATATTCGCACCATGGCGATGATCCAGCTACTGTTAGGTAATATGGGAATGGCCGGTGGTGGAGTTAATGCTTTACGGGGACATTCCAATATCCAGGGTTTGACCGATCTTGGCCTGCTGTCGCAAAGTTTAACCGGTTATATGACCTTACCATCGGAAAAACATAGCACCTTAGCTAGTTATTTAGCTGCAAATACACCAAAACAGACCCTCCCTGGTCAGGTTAATTATTGGAGTAACTACCCTAAATTTTTTGTTAGTCTAATGAAAACCTTTTATGGCGATAAGGCGCAAAAAGAGAATGATTGGGGCTTTGACTGGTTACCTAAGTGGGATAAAAGTTACGATGTTCTGCAATATTTTGACATGATGAATAAGGGTGAAGTTAATGGCTATATTTGTCAGGGCTTCAATCCACTAGCTTCTTTCCCCAATAAAAATAAAATTATTAGTGCATTGTCCAAATTAAAATTTTTAGTCACTATTGATCCATTAAATACCGAAACCGCTTGTTTCTGGCAAAATCATGGTGAATTTAACGATGTGCAGCCAGCAGAAATCATGACCGAAGTTTTTCGTTTACCCTGCTGCTGTTTTGCCGAGGAAAATGGCTCGATTGTTAATTCCGCTCGTTGGCTACAGTGGCACTGGAAAGGTGCGGATGCACCAGGAGAAGCCCTTGGCGATGGTGAAATTTTAGCCGGAATTTTTCATCGTTTACGTCTGCTTTATCAACAACAAGGTGGCGCAGTACCTGAGCAGTTATTGAACATGCGCTGGAATTATTATGATCCCTATCGTCCAACAGCGGAAGAGATTGCGCAAGAAAGTAATGGTTATGCGTTGGCAGATTTGACTGATACCCAGGGTAATCTTCTGGTAAAAAAAGGTCAGTTACTTTCCGCTTTTGCGCAATTACGCGATGATGGTACCACCAGCAGTGGTTGTTGGATTTTTGCCGGTAGTTGGACGCCGGCGGGTAATCAAATGGCGCGTCGTGATAATGCCGATCCTTCTGGTTTAGGTAATACATTGGGTTGGGCATGGGCTTGGCCAGCTAATCGCCGGATCCTTTATAATCGAGCATCCGCAGATCCAGCTGGTAACCCCTGGGATCCTAAACGTCAATTAATCCAATGGGATGGTAGCAAATGGGCAGGCATTGATATCGCTGATTATAGCACTGCCGCGCCAGATACCGGTGTTGGGCCGTTTATTATGCAACCGGAAGGGTTAGGTCGTTTATTTGCCATAGATAAAATGGCAGAGGGCCCCTTTCCTGAACATTATGAACCTTTTGAAACTCCGTTAGGAACCAATCCTTTACATCCGAATGTTATCTCTAATCCTGCGGCACGCCTATTTGCTGACGATCTTAAAGCATTGGGTAATGCTGAGAAATTTCCTTATGTTGGCACAACTTATCGCTTAACTGAACATTTTCATTTTTGGACAAAACATGCGCATTTGAATGCGGTTATTCAACCCGAACAATTTGTTGAGATTGGTGAACGATTGGCAGAGAAAAAAGGTATCAAAGCAGGCGATGTTGTTAAGGTAAGTTCTAACCGTGGTTATATCAAAGCAAAGGCTGTGGTGACTAAGCGTATCCGTACTTTAAAGGTGGATGGCCGCGAAATTGATACGATTGGTATTCCGATCCATTGGGCTTTTCAAGGATTGACGCGAAAAGGCTTTATTGCCAATACCCTGACGCCATTTGTTGGTGATGCCAATACTCAGACACCTGAGTTTAAAGCGTTTTTGGTTAATGTGGAAAAGGTGTAAGGAGGTAGATGATGGCTTCTCAAGATATTATACGCCGCTCTGCGACTAATTCGCTGACACCTGCTCCTCAAGTACGCAGTGATAAAGAGGCAGTGGCAAAACTAATTGATGTAACCACCTGTATTGGTTGTAAAGCGTGTCAGGTAGCCTGTTCTGAATGGAATGATATTCGTGATGAAATTGGTTATAACGTCGGTGTTTATGATAACCCGTTAGATTTAACGGCCAAATCATGGACGGTGATGCGCTTTACTGAAGTTGAAGAGAAAGGAAAATTAGAATGGCTGATCCGCAAAGATGGCTGTATGCATTGCGCGGATCCGGGTTGTTTGAAAGCTTGCCCTTCTGCAGGTGCGATTATTCAGTATGCCAATGGAATTGTCGATTTTGACTCAGAACATTGTATTGGTTGTGGTTATTGTATTGCCGGTTGTCCTTTTAATATCCCCGGATTAAATAAAGAGGATAATCGAGTTTATAAATGCACCCTTTGTGTTGATCGGGTTGAAGTCGGCCAGGAACCCGCTTGTGTAAAAACTTGTCCGACCGGTGCAATTCATTTTGGTAGTAAAGCAGTGATGAAACAACTGGCTGCTGAACGCGTTGAAGAATTGAAAACCCGTGGTTATCAAAATGCAGCGCTTTATGATCCACAAGGTGTCGGAGGTACCCATGTTATGTATGTATTACATCATGGTGATAAGCCCGAACTGTATCATGGTCTGCCCAATAATCCGACTATCAGTCCCACCGTCACCTTTTGGAAAAATATCTGGAAACCGTTAGCTGCCGTTGGGTTTGCCGTTACTTTTGCCTCAGCATTTTTCCATCTTAACCTCCAAAGGGTACTCCCACCGACATAAGGTGGGAGGGGAATTTGGTCGGGCTTGAAAAGCCCGAAGAATGATCAGCCACGCTGATTTTGAATGTATTGCTTAACAACTTCCAGCGGTGCTCCCCCGCACGAACCTGCAAAGTATGATCGAGACCACAACACTGGCTTGCCGTAAGCCCCACGCAAGTCTAGAAACTCATTACGCAGACGACGAGACGTTACCGCTTTCAGCGAGTTTACTAGTACTGACAACTGCACTGTGGGCGGGTACTCGATCAGCATATGAACGTGATCGGACTCTCCGTTACTTTCCTTTAAATCAGCCCCAAAGTCGCGACACACTTCACCTGCATACTGATGAAATGCTTTGTAGTGCAAGCCACTGAGTACTTTCTTTCGGTACTTAGTCACAAAGACAAGGTGAACATGTAAAAGAAACGCTGCATGTCTTGAACGGTTGATTTTATATTTTTGCATTGAAATTAACCGGATATACGGTAAGATAGTGAGATAATTTACTACACACTGAGTAATAATGCTAATTCTAAAAGCCTACAAATTCAGACTCGAACCAACCGAAAAACAGTCGCAACGTTTGCGGCAGTTGTGCGGATGCGCTCGTTTTATCTGGAATTACGGGCTAGCAGAGACGCAACGCATTATTGAATCCGGCGGTAAACTACCGTCAGCGTTTGAACTAAATCGGATGCTCACAGAATGGAAAAAAAAGCCGGAACATTCCTTTTTGCAAGAAGCCTACACGGATAATCTTCAGCAGAAACTCAAAGATCTGCACGGGGCATGGAAACGCTGCTTTGATAAAAACTGGCAGCAAAAGCTCCTGTATTTAAAAGGAAAAATGACGGGCGTGATTCAGTTCGTTTTGTTAATTTTGATAAATATTGTCAGCTCGATAATGGCAGAGTGAGATTACCGTCAGGTTTGGTATGGGTAAAGTTCCGGCAGTCGCAAAAGCTGTACGGTAAGATTAAAAACGCAACCGTTAGCCAACATGCGGGACACTGGTATATATCGTTTCAGGTCGAACTGGAAATGGACATTCAGCCTCATTCGTCAGCAACAATGATTGGTTTGGATGCAGGTGTAACCAGACTCGCCACGCTGTCAGACGGCACAGTGTTTGAACCTGTAAACAGTTTTAAAACCAACCAAAAAAAGCTGGCGAAATTCCAGCGTCAGTTAAGCTGTAAAGTTAAATTCAGCAATAACTGGAAAAAACAGAAGCGAAAAATCCAACGTCTCCACTCGCATATAACCAATATCCGCAAAGACTACCTTCACAAAGTCACCAGTGAAATCAGCAAAAACCACGCGATGATCGTCATTGAGGACTTAAAGGTCAGTAACATGTCGAAATCGGCAAAAGGTACACAAGAGCAGCACGGACGGAATGTCAGGGCAAAATCAGGACTTAACCGTTCGATACTGGATCAGGGTTGGTATGAAATGCGCCGTCAGCTTGAGTACAAGCAGCTATGGCGCGGTGGTCAGGTATTAGCTGTGCCTCCGGCATATACAAGTCAACGGTGTGCATGTTGTGGTCATACAGCGAAAGAAAATCGTCAATCACAAAGTAGATTCGAGTGCCTTGAGTGCGGGTATACAGAGAACGCAGATATCAACGGAGCTCGTAACATTTTAGCGGCAGGACATGCCGTGTTAGCCTGTGAAGTGAACGGTGCAGTAATGCCGTCAGCAGCAGGAACCAGGCTTCTGAGCGATCAGATAGTCTCCGACTAACGGGAATCCCCCTCCTGAGTCACGAAGTGTGAAGGTGGGGGAGGATGTCAATATCTGACTGTGGGGCCAAATCGTGTTTCTGATGAGGATGAAGCGCAAAAACCGCCAAATAGAGATGATGCAAGGTCAGAAAAAAGCGAGAAATTGGTGAATAAAAAAAGGGGGATAACTGATGATAAAAAAACCGACTGAAAAAATTATCCGCTACTCTGCCAGTGTAAGAATCAATCACTGGCTAATGGTTATCTTTTTTTTATTTACGGCAATTAGCGGCTTAGGTTTTTTCTTTCCATCGCTAAACTGGTTGATGAATATTTTGGGGACACCACAACTTGCCAGAGTGCTGCATCCATGGTTGGGTACAGTGATGTTTGTACTATTTGTTGGCATGTTTGTTAGATATTTCAAACATAATTTTATTGAAAAACAAGATATTGTTTGGGCAAAAAATATTGGCAAAATTTTGAAAAATGAAGAAGCAGGTGATGTTGGTCAATATAATTTAGGCCAAAAAGGGGTATTTTGGCTAGCAACCGTTTGCCTGTTTTTACTTTTGGTTAGCGGTATTATTATTTGGCGGCCTTATTTTGCCGACTATTTTCCCATCCCGATTATTCGTTTGGCCTTGCTTCTTCATTCTGTTGCGGCGATTGATCTAATAATGACAATTATTATTCATATTTATGCCGCTATATGGGTAAAAGGCTCTATTCGTGCAATGGTTGAAGGATGGGTAACCCGCGCATGGGCGAAAAAACATCATCCACGATGGTATCGAGAGATTGTTAGAAGAGAGAAGCCTCGGCAAGAAAAGAGCGGTTAACAGCGTTTCTTCGAATAGTAATAACAGGGGCAGAATAATTATATTCTGCTTTTTTATGTTATTAAGCCGTTTATAGATCCCTGTTCGCTTTTGGTCTATTCTGAGATTTATTGGGCAATAATGGTAAAATAAATCATTAAAGAGAGTGCATCTATGAGCATTAGGATTTTACCTAAAGAAGAGATAGGTAAAAATGAGCTAGCCAAAAATGGCATCAGTTATATCCCGCCGGTATTATTTCCAGATTTAAACAATCTATATCAATCCCGGGCTGAACGTTTTCAATCATTAGCGACGCCAGAAAATCCATTTAGTGAATATCTGCTATTTGCCGCTCATGTTACTCGCGCTCAACAAAATGCACTCTATAAACATCCTTTGATGATGGATATCAAGGCTATCCTCCAACAATCGATGAAAGCCAATAAACCGCCATTAGATTGTAAAACTTTCATCCGTACTGACCATTGGCACAAATTATTTGCCTCTTTAATTGCTGAGTTGGTTCCGGTGGTACCTGAACAGGTAAAGCCCGCATTAGAAAATTTGACCAAAGTTTCTATACATGAACTGGAGTTGATGGCAACAGCATTACTCAATGGTGAATTTAGCCGAGTACCCTCAGAACAAGCGCTCTTTATTTGGGCGGCACTTTCCTTGTTTTGGGCACAAATGGCCAGTCAAATCCCAGGTAAGGCAACCGCTGAAAATGGTGAACATCGTCAATTTTGTCCAGTATGTGGCAGCATTCCAGTTTCTAGTGTTGTGCAAATAGGAACCCATCAAGGCTTGCGTTATTTGCATTGTAATTTGTGTGAAACTGAATGGCATGTTGTACGGATAAAATGTAGTAATTGTGAGCAAACAAAAGAATTAGATTATTGGTCTTTAGCCAGTGAATATGCGGCGATTAAGGCTGAGAGTTGTGGTGATTGTGGTAGTTATTTAAAAATTCTTTATCAGGAACAAGATGCGAAGGTTGATGCGGTTGCTGATGATCTGGCTTCCTTGATCCTGGATGCTAAATTGGAAGAAGAGGGATTTGCCCGTAGCAGTATTAATCCATTTTTATTTCCTTGTGAATAAGTTAAGGTTTTAATCGGTTATGTCCAAAGATGTTACTTCATTATATCGTCAGTTACCGGCCATCGATTATTTACTGAATGAAGCGTCGGTTTTATCCTTGATAGAAGGTTATGGTCGAACTCAAGTAACAAAGATATTACGCAATATGCAGCAGCATGCACGGGAGCAAATAAAACAACAGCAATGCTTACCTGTGTGGCAAAGTGATTGGATTGCTGCACTTACTCATCAACTCCAACGGCAGCAGAGTTCTGGCTTGCGGCCAGTTTTTAATTTAACCGGTACAGTGTTACATACTAATTTGGGTCGTGCGTTAATGGCAGAAGAAGCGATTGAAGCGGTGACTCGAGTGATGCGCTATCCAGTGACTTTAGAATATACGCTTGATGACGCGGTACGTGGACATCGAGATCGTATAATAGCTGATTTACTTTGTGAACTAACCGGTGCGGAAGATGCTTGTATTGTCAATAATAATGCTGCCGCAGTGTTATTAATGTTAGCAACCATCGCAGCGGGACGACAAGTTATTGTGTCGCGAGGAGAATTGGTCGAAATTGGTGGAGCATTTCGCGTGCCAGAGGTAATGAAACAGGCGGGTTGTCAGCTGGTGGAGGTAGGAACAACGAATCGAACTTATCTGCAAGATTACCAGCGTGCAATAAATGAAGAGACGGCTCTGTTAATGAAAGTCCACACCAGTAATTACCGTATCTTAGGTTTTACCGCTGAGGTTGAAGGTCAGCAACTCGCTCAACTTGGTACTGAATATAACATTGCTACTGCGATTGATGTAGGCAGTGGTGCTTTGATTGATATGACCCAATATGGTTTACCGGCTGAGCCTATGCCGCAACACTATCTGGCACAAGGCGTTGATCTGGTCTCTATTTCAGGTGATAAATTACTTGGTGGCCCACAGGCAGGAATTATTTTGGGCAAAAAATGTTGGATTGACGCCATTCAACAACATCCATTAAAACGCGCGTTACGAGCGGATAAAATGACCTTAGCTGCCCTAGAGGCCACATTGCGGATCTACCAGCATGGCGAAAAAGTGACAACTTCGTTACCCACCCTTAACTTTTTGACACGACCGCAAGCGGAAATTCGCAAATTGGCCCGGCGGCTTATTGAGCCGATAAAGCATCACTATGGTGACCAATTTAGTGTTAACGATGAAGCCTGTTTTTCCCAGATTGGTAGTGGTTCACTGCCAAATGAACGTCTGGCTAGTTGGGCAATAACATTTACGCCTAAAAATAATAAACATAATCAATTAGTCTCGTTGTCTCGTCAATGGCGACAATTAGCTACCCCAATTATTGGTAGGATTTCCGCTGGCCGCTTATGGCTTGACTTACGCTGCCTTGATGATGAGGCTAAGTTATTACAGGTTTTATTAACACAATGATTTTTGCTACCGCGGGTCATGTTGACCATGGAAAAACTGCCCTGATTCAAGCCTTGACAGGGATTAATACACTACATTTACCTGAAGAAAAAAAACGCGGCATGACGATTGATCTTGGCTTTGCCTATTGGCCCCAAGCAGATGGCAGTTCAATCGGTTTTGTTGATGTTCCCGGTCATGAAAAGTTTCTCGCTAATATGTTGGCTGGTATTGGTGGCATATCCCATATATTGCTGATCGTAGCTTGTGATGATGGCATTATGGCGCAAACCAGAGAACACCTGGCTATTTTACGTTTAATAGGTCGCCCACAGGTAATTACTGTATTGACTAAAGCTGATCGTGTCTCCGCTAAGCAGGTTCAAGCGGTACAATTGGCAATTTCACAATTGTTGGCAGAGCATGGCTGGTTGCAGGTACCTTGTTTTGTCACTTCTAGCTTGACTGGTGAAGGCATTTCTTTATTGCGATCACATTTGCAAATATTACACGGTCAGATAGGCCAGCATGCCAAACTTGGTCATCGATTTCGTTTAGCGATCGATCGTGTGTTTAATGTCAAAGGTGCAGGTATAGTCGTAACTGGCACAGCTTTGTCTGGCCAAGTTTCTATTGGTGATACCCTATGGTTAACCGGAATAGATAAGCAAGTTAAAATTCGGCGATTGCATGCGCAAAATCAACTGGTTTCACAGGCACAAGCCGGTGAGCGGATTGCTTTAAATCTGACCGGTGATATTAGCAAAAAACAGATTTCTCGTGGCGATTGGTTGTTAAGTGAACAGCCGGTGTTTGCGGTTAATAAGGTGCTGGTTGAAGTTGAAGCCAATGAATGTTTAAAAAATTGGCAACCATTACATCTCTATCATGCTGCCAGTCATGTGACCGGACGTATCGCTTTATTAAACCAACCATCAGACAAACCATTACTAGCTGAGTTATCCTTCGATAAGCCTTTATGGCTGGTGGATAATGATCATTTAGTCTTGCGTGATATTAGTGCTCAACGTACTCTTGCTGGTGCGCGGGTAATAAAACTTCATTCGCCGCGTCGTGGTAAACGCCAAGCCACTTTCCTTTGTTGGTTATCGCAGTTGGCTAATATGATAGGCGATAAAGAAAATTTGGCATTTCAGCTACCAAACGGTGAATTATCACTTAGCGATTATGGTTGGGCGCGTCAACTAACGAGTTCCGCATTACAAGCGTTAGTTGCGCAATTTGATGTGCTTATAGTTAACAATATTGCCCTTTCTCAAGTTAATGCCGAGCAGGCTAAACAGCATTTGGTACAAACATTAGCTGAGTATCATCAAAATCATGCTGATCAGCTAGGCCTGGGTCGGGCCCGCTTAAAACGCATGGCTTTACCTGGGTTGAATGATGAGCTGGTGTTTACCCTACTCCGGCAACTGGTTGATGAAAAAAAGGTTATGCAAACCCATGGCTGGCTCCATTTAGCCGAACATAGTTTAGTATTTGATCGGCAACAGGCGCAATTATGGCAACAGTTAGAGCCCTACTTTGTGGCAGAACAGCCTTGGTGGGTACGGGAATTAGCGGTAAAAATTCAGCAAGATGAAGACATCGTTCGCCATTTGCTGCGAAAAGCGGCAAAAATGGGTTTAATTACCGCTATTGTGTCAGATCGTTATTATCATAATCTACAAATACAGCAATTTGCCGCCATTATCCGGCATTATAATCATCGCGAAGGTGCCATTACGGTCGCCAATTTTCGCGATGAATTAGCAATAGGGCGAAAATTAGCGGTGCAGATTTTGGAATTTTTTGATCGAAGCGGTTTTACCCGACGTAAATTTGATGCGCATATTTTAAGAGATAAAGGGTTGTTTTAATAAATTATTTTTAAGTTGCTGATATTTGGGACGCATATAAATTTATTAGCATGCAAGGAATTGGCATAATTTTCTATCATCACAATATATTCACTTTTCCTTTTATTGATTGAAATTTGTTGCTTTATGGAGTCAGCAATGAAAGCGATTGTTTTTACTGATCCTACCCTACCACTGAGCGATATACATTCACTTTATGAAACCGAGTTAGCAAAGCCCCAACCACAGCCGCGTGATCTGTTGGTAAAAATTGCGGCTATTGCGGTAAATCCGGTAGATTGCAAAATCCGCCAGCGTGAAAAGCCTAATGTGCCACGTATTTTAGGTTGGGATGCTTGTGGTGTGGTGGAGTCTGTTGGTAGTGAGGTCACGTTATTTAAACCTGGCGATTGGGTCTATTATGCCGGTTCAATTGATCGGCCCGGATGTTATGCCGAATATGGACTAGTCGATGAGCGCATTGTCGGCCATAAACCAAAATTGTTAACTGCCGTTCAAGCAGCCGCTTTGCCATTAACCTCAATTACCGCTTGGGAACTGTTATTTGACCGGTTAGCGGTAGCGGAGAATGGCGCTGCCGGTAGGTCTATATTAATTTTTGGCGCCGCTGGCGGTGTTGGTTCGATGCTGATCCAATTAGCGCGCCAGCTGACAAAGTTGCGCGTTTTAGCCACCGCTTCACGGTCGGAAACACAACAATGGGTTAGTGAGCTAGGGGCACATGCGGTTATTGATCATAAAAAACCTTTTAGCCAACAACTTGTTGCGTTAGGTATTCAGCATGTCGACTATGTGGCTTCATTAACTCACAGTGATGATTATTATCAGCAGGTGTTGGATATTCTTATTCCACAAGGAAAATTAGCCTTAATCGATGATCCTAAAACCTTAGATATTATGCCAATGAAACGTAAAGCCCTTTCATTGCATTGGGAATTTATGTTTACGCGGCCTGTTTTTCAAACCAGAGATATGATCAAACAGCATCAATTATTGCAACGCGTGGCCGAATTGATTGATCAAGGGATATTAAAAACTACCATCAGCGAAGAAATGGGTAAAATTAGTGCTGAAAATTTACGACTTGCTCATCAAAGGATAGCGAGTGGCAAGGTTTGGGGCAAGCTGGTATTGGCGGGTTTTTAATCTACTGATTAGGCTCTTGATCTAACTTTAGCTGTGCTGAATTTGCACTTCTTTTTATTATTGACTAATTGTATATGTTGGCGAAGGAAATAAGTCCCGGATGCGCTTTTGTGCTACACAAAAGATAAATATTTTTCATTTCTCTGTAGAAGCTAAAAAGCTATGAAATATTTAATAACAGGATGTGCCGGTTTTATTGGATTTACTCTATGTCAGCGTTTATTACAAAATGGTCATCAGGTGGTTGGTCTGGATAATCTGAATCACTATTATGATCCTGATTTAAAAAAAGCCCGCCTGGAACGCTTAACGATTTATTCGCAATTTCAATTTTTGCGGCTGGACATTATTGAACGTGAAAAAGTGATTGAAGTGATTACCTTAGGCAAATTTGATCGGGTAATTCATCTTGCTGCGCAGGCAGGTGTTCGCTACTCGTTAAAGGATCCTTTTGCTTATGCGGATAGTAATTTAACCGGTTTCTTATCTATATTAGAAGGTTGTTACTATGGCCAGATCCCCCATCTTATCTATGCTTCTTCCAGTTCAGTATATGGTATGAATAATCAATTTCCTTGTTCTACCGATATGTCCGTTGATCATCCGATCTCTCTCTATGCGGCCACTAAAAGAGCCAATGAGTTAATGGCGCATGCTTACTCTCATCTGTATAATTTGCCAACTACCGGGTTACGCTTTTTTACTGTTTATGGTCCTTGGGGACGGCCAGATATGGCGTTATTTAAATTCACTAAAGCTATTTTGGAGATGAAGCCGATTGATGTATATAATAATGGCGATCTGAGCCGCGACTTTACTTTTGTTGAAGATATTGTTGCAGGAATATTATCAATTGCTGATATCATTCCACCAAAAAAGACCGACAGATCTTTAACGGTTAACAGTGATGCGCCTTATCGTATTTATAATATTGGTAACGGTCAGCCAATAAAATTATTGGATTTTATTTCCGCCCTCGAGCAGGCATTAGGAAAAAAAGCGATTAAAAATATGTTGCCAATGCAAGCCGGTGATGTTCATACCACTTGGGCCGATACCAAAGATTTATTTTCGTTAACCGGTTATCGGCCACAGATTTCGATTAAAGAAGGGGTAAAAGCGTTTGTTGACTGGTATCGGACTTATTATCGCGTTTAGCCTGGATCCTAAATATTTGAGAGGTTAGTTTTGAAAATTGCTATTGCAGGAACAGGTTATGTTGGCCTGTCGAATGCGATGTTGTTAGCGCAGCATCATGAAGTGGTGGCGTTAGATATTATTGCTGAAAAAGTTGCGATGCTAAATAACCAGCAATCACCCATAGTGGATAAAGAAATTGAAAGGTTTCTGACAGAAAAAGAACTAAATTTTAGGGCAACGACGGATAAACAACAGGCTTACCAGGGGGCAGATTATGTGATTGTTGCTACCCCGACTGATTATGATGCCAAAACTAATTATTTTAATACTTGTTCCGTTGAAGCGGTAATTGATGATGTAAACCACATTAATCCAGCCGCTACCATTGTTATTAAGTCAACCATCCCGGTGGGTTTTGTTGCCCGTTTGCAGCAAGAAAAAGGGTATAAAAATATCATTTTTTCACCAGAATTTTTACGTGAAGGCAGAGCGCTATATGACAATCTATATCCTTCTCGGATTGTGGTAGGAGAACGTTCTGAGCGCGCCAAGATTTTTGCCGATTTGTTATTAGAAGGTGCGCTGAAAAAGGATGTTGCAGTATTGTTTACCGATGCTACCGAGGCAGAAGCGATAAAATTATTTGCCAATACCTATCTGGCGATGCGGGTTGCCTTTTTTAATGAATTAGATACTTACGCTCATAGTCGCGGACTGGATAGTCGCCAAATTATTGAAGGTGTTTCACTGGATCCACGTATTGGCAGCCACTATAACAACCCCTCTTTTGGTTATGGTGGTTATTGTTTGCCAAAAGACACTAAGCAGTTACTCGCTAACTATGATGATGTGCCAAACAATTTGATTAATGCAATCGTCGAATCCAATCGAACGCGTAAAGATTACATTGCCGAGACGATCATTAGTCAAAATCCGCAAAAAGTGGGTGTTTATCGTTTAGTGATGAAAGCTGGTTCGGATAATTTTCGCGCTTCTGCGGTACAAGGAGTGATGAAACGCATTAAAGCGAAAGGAATCGAAGTGGTGGTTTATGAGCCGGTTTTACAACAAAATGAGTTCTTTCACTCCAAAGTGATCACCAATTTAGCCGACTTTAAAGCTCAGTGCGATATTATTTTGGCTAATAGATTGGTGCCTGAACTGGAAGATGTCAAAGATAAAGTCTATACCCGCGATCTATTTGGTCACGATTAATTTTCATCACTATTCAGGCGTCAACAGGTTATTAAATTTGGCGCCTGTCATTATTCTATTCTAAAAAGCAACATTAACCACCAGTGTATCAGTATAGTTACCGCTAGTTGGCGTATTTTGGCCACTAAGAATTTTCGCCACATAATTGTAGGTACGAGTCAGTTGATCAGCACTGACAGTGGTGGAATTGGCACTCGACCATAATTCGCTACCACTCGATCCCCAGCGGGTAGTAGTGGTACCTTGATAAATATCATAACTAATCAAATTACTACCATTTTTCATATTGCGCACATTGTTAACGGCATTGAGGCCATTATTGATGCTAACATTGTAGAGACTGCCTTTAGTGCAGGTGATAGAGATGGTTTGCGATACATTAGGAAAGCTGCTGAGTAATGGCGCAGTACCAAAATTAATGTTAGGGGCTGTGATAGTTGAGCAATCATTGGTTACGATCAAGGTGACGGTAGGCGAGAGGATAGTGCTGCCGGTTTGTTGATTTAAGCAGACATTACCAATACCTAATAGCCCACAAATATTCCAGTTGATGGTCAGATTTAGCGTTACATTATAAGTGCCGGCCGATAAATTCTGGCCGGTGACAGTTTGAAAATAGATCGGAATAGTAAATACGTTGCCGCCTAATAATGAAATCAGATCTGTGGATAAATAATTGATGGTACTGCCAATCGGGGTAGTGGTGGCGCAGTTAGAAGCTTTACACATATTAATCGGTTCGAGATCGGCATTGGCAGTATTTTTCATCGCCGCTTGTGTGCCGCTGCTGCTTGAAGCACTATTCAGTTTGGCTGAGATAGTATCGGTGGTTAACAAGGAAGCCAGTACTACCCCGCAGGTGACAACCAGATTAGCCGAGGTAGTTTGCACGGTACTATTGATGACAAAAGAACTCTGGCTACCAAATGAGGCATTCTGCATGGTGGCGCTACAAGCGGCCCAGACCGGATTGTTGAACAGGCCGATTAATAACAATAAAAAGGCAGAAAATAAACCTTTATTCATAATAACTCCTGCTGTTGCCAGCTAAAGTGCAAGTGAGTGGGCCGTAAGTCTTTAGTTGCTGGTTAGGGTTTGCAGGTAGTTGTAAACTAACCTGGCAGTGCTGACCTTCCGGTGTGCGGACACTGAGCACATTGTTTGGCTCCAATTCTTCCAGATAAACCAGCCCATCCCAACCAACATAAGTGTCTGCTTTGCCTGCCCGGGCAACCACGCTGGCTAATGGTATGGCCTTGCCATATTGATCGGTTAGGATCACGCTAGCAGCATGACGGACTTTTATTGGGAAATGTAGCAGATAGCCTCGGCCGCGTTTGACTGAGAGGCGTCGCTCGGTGCTATCAGCATAAATATCAAGGGGCAAATTGAGGGTATTGATGCGGAATTGTGCTGGATAGTAGGCTGGAACACTGGGGATCAATAGATAACCAGATTTGCCAGTGTTACCATAGGGTTGGTGCTCATAATCAACGGTAATATTAGGGTAGCCATCAGTAGTGACTAGGACAAAGCCATCATTAATTTTGTTAGCAGCCTGGATTGTGCCGTCCATTAGTACTAGTGAGCCAGTTACATTACCCCATTGGCCATAGTTGCCGGATGAACCATAGATCCCGGCCTGCATTTGGACATGGGCGTTGCGCCATCCCAAGGAAGCTTGTTGATAATCGTCTTGTGCATCTTGATGGGCGTAGGCCAGATTCCAGCTGAATCCGCCGTCGCTTGGCATAGCGTGGCTATAGGTGACGCGCTGACTATTTTGCCCGGCGGCATTGCGTTGCGTATCTAAGGTAACGGAATCCAAAAAGTTGAATGGAATTTGCAATACTAGCGCAAATGACCAGTTATTTTGCGAATAGTCACGGCTGGCTGAAGCATACAAATTACTATTACCCCATAGACCTTTACTCCATGAGAAATTGAGCAACCGGTTTTTATCACCGTTAAAGCTCTCAATATCCAAGTAAGCCAGGCCAACACTACCAAATTGATCTAGCGATAATGAGGCGGAATATTATGAACTACGTCGGCTTAAGCTGAAAAGGGGTTGGTTGTCGCTGAGATTGTTTGGTTGATCATAGAGTGCCAAATTACCAAACTTGCTATCGCGTAGGGTATGTTGGGTGGCTAGGTTTAAACGAGACTGGATATATTGGTAACCCCAGTTGATCTGATCACCACGCTGGCCTCGCATCTGGCTGAATGTATAAGCGCCATTAAGCACACCAAAGTTACCCAGTTTGACTAAGCCACCCAAGCCACCTAAGGCCAGGGAAGAGGCCGCTTCAGCATGTGACTCTAGTGTCAGCCAATCAGTGGCGCCATAACGGTAAGAACCACTAGCAGCTAGTGGGCCGTAGGAGAAGTTTTTAATGCCATAGTCGCGGCGTAGTGCGCCGATAGAAAAGGCGCCATCGGACAGACCCGGTTTGAGTAAGCTACTGGTCACATAAAATGGTAAGGTAGTGGAAACTTGTCGTCCAAGGGCATCGGTGGTAACCAGTACTGCTTCACCCGAGCCATTAATATAGGGAATATCGGTGATAGTAAAAGGGCCGGGTTGTAGCTGGTGATTACTGGATCGATAGCCATTGATAAATAGATCCACGGCAGTCGGTACCGCCGCTTTACCGGCAAAGGTCGGTAATGGATAGGTAATAATATCTGGCCGGATAGAGAAGTCACGAGACAGTGACAAGCCGCCCATGCGGACACTACTATTCCAGCTTAAAGCATTACTAATCAGGTCACCAACCGTCCAGCTTAAGATATGGTTTTCATTCTCATTGCTATAACTGGTGTCGTAACGGGTAAAACCCTGATTATTGTTATCGCTACCGGCAATTTGCTGTTTAAATACCCCGGTGCTGGATAAAGTCCCTGCCGTACTAAATAAACGCAGTTCATTCCAGACCGAAAGTTGGGTGTGATTATGCTGAGTTCGATTAGCGTAGATATCATAATTAAATAGTGCTCCCTGGCTACTCAGTCCCTGATAGCGACGCGGGGCATTGCCAATATTGAGATCCTGTTGCGGTAACCAACTATCTGGCACTTGTAATAACAGGCGTTGTTGAGCACTGTCATATTTGACTTCTACCTCGGACATGGCACTGACATCCAGTTGTGACTGTGTTAACCGAGATGCTGGCAACCCCGCTTTTTGTAAATCAGCGGCAGATAGCCAAAAATGGCCATTGCGTTCATTAACCACCGCAATGATGCCAGTGGCATACTGATTAACCACTAACTCCAATCTATATTGTAAGTTTTGTGGTTTAATTTTGCCGCTTGGTGGTGGCGGCAATTCCGTCCAGCTATTATTCGCTGCTATCGATATTAGCGGCAAAGATAACGTGAACAGTAAGCTAAATCCGCTGGTTAATTTAGCTGGCAGGTGAACGGTTTTCATCTTTACTGGTTTAATCCAGCGCTAGATGCTTGCCATAATTGTTTATCAGTATTAATTTGTGCTGTTAATTGTTGTGGCTGGTTAACGCCTGCCGGTAACGGCCAAATATAGCTTGAGCCGGCTAACACATAACCAAACAGGCTATTGGCCAACACAATACGTTTTTTGCCTTGTTGCACAGCAACTTTACTCAATCGGGCATGGATCGGGCCTTGATTGATGATTTTCAGCGCCGGCTTGCAATTTAATCGGGTCAACTGCCAACTAGGTATTTTTGATCTAGTTGAATTGGATTGCCTGAATTACGTATATAGTTAACGCCTTCACCATAAACAAACAGAGGAAGGGAAAAGCGCATTTGCATGTTGAGCCCAAATTTCGGCAAGGCTAAGTTTTCGGCGGTTAGAATTTCATCGGCCAACAGGCGGTAGGCAACTTCTTTACCAGCTGGTACTGGTGCTTGTTTTATCAGACGGATCAGCTGTTTTTGGCCCGGCTCAATGCGCATAAAAGGCGGACTGGCGACAACTACTTGCTGATTGCTGTAGCGATCTTTGCCATCGACCTGCTGCCAGCTAATCACTCTGATCTGCATGGTGGTGGGCTCGGAGCCCTTATTTTCGATCCAGAATTCAGTGGCATTATCCTTAGCGGTTAATACCGGATCCATCGGCCAAAGCATTACATGGTTAGCCGATTTTGCCGTTGGCAAGAACATTATTAAGGTCAAAAACAAGAATGTGGAAAATCTGTATAATATTGGTTGCGAAACATTGATCATATAGTCTTCCTCCCTGATCACCAGGATAATGTTACCGTTAATACGTCAGTGTAGGTTCCGGATGGGTTATTAGCGCCATTCATTTGCAGCACGCCATAGATGGGTATAATAATATTATTGCTATTGCTGTAACTGACGGAGACATTCTGATTGAGTCCAATTGAAATGGTGTGGGCACTATCCGCATAAAGTAGGTAAGGTAGCAGCGTGCTAAAACCGCTCTGTTTGACATTACGAGTCGTGGTGTAGTTATTGCCACCGTCAATACTCATGCTAAGTACGGTACCGGGGGTACAGGCTAAAGTTAACGAGGTATTGGGGGTTAAACTGGCATTAAAATTACCATTCGCATTACTGGGATGGCTGCCAAAATCAAGGGTACCAAACAGGGTACCGCCGGATACCACACAGCCATTGGCAATGGTGGCGGCAACCTGAAAGGATTGGCTGGTAAGGGCATAACTTGGCAGTGCACTAAAAATAACTAACAACACAAAAAAATAGATTAAATTATTATCAAATAATAGCCATACAACGTTGTTGCCAGACATATTTCATCCTGAAAAATAATATCAATTAATAAGTTATGGTAATATTAAGTACGTCAGTATAGGTTCCTGCTGTGATACCCGTATTTGTACCATTGCCAACAATTTGACCATATAACGTATAGGTCTCCGTGCCAGGTGTTGGCGTTGAAGCAGGGGGAATAGTGGCACCATTGGTAAGGGCGGTGCCCGGCGTAGGCGACGGGTTAGTTGCATAAACACTATAGTAAACGCCGTCGTTAGTAACTGATGAATTAGCAAAACGTTGTGGGGTACCAGGAGTACCAACGACGGTACCTGAAGGGGCTGTGTTTACACTATTCGTTAGAACGGCAGAAGGAGTATCATTGGCCGGGCACTGTACGGTAAATGATGAGCTGGCACCATTAGCAAGTTGGGTTGTCAGTGTAGTAAAAGTAGTCGGTTGAGTACCAAAATTGAGGTTACCCAAGGGAACGCCAGTAGTATTATTCGAGCCATTAACAATGCAGGCATTAGTTAGTACTAGGGTAACATTTACCGTCCCAGTGGTGGTGGCTGCCAGAGCCGAATGAGAGGCTAACAAACAGCCTATAACCGTGATCAAACGTATACCTTTCATTATGGCTCCTTATCTGATAGCGAACATAGCTGTTTAATTTTTGCTAAAGCAATTATTGCTATTCATGACTGACAGTAATTACTGCTTATGACAATAAAAAGTTATAACAATAAAGAATAATTTTATTACCATGATTTTTTATTTGAGTATTGAGTAGAAAGTCAAAAATTGCCGATAAAATAAATGATTTTTTTGCTAATTAATTTTTTTGTCATAAGAAATTATTTTTATTTAGTAAATTGAAGTTATTATCTTATTCTGCTAACAAATAGTTGTTAATTAATATATCGTGCATTTTTTCTTAAATGAAGGTTGGCATATTAAACTGATATTTATTTCTAATTTATTGATTCAAAGTTTATTTTTAAATCCGTCTCCAATCATATTGAATTAGTTAGTTTGGCTGTAAATAGTTCATTTCACGAGACTAGACAGGGTGGTTTTATATTTATGGAAAGGCATTAAATTAACAGAATAGTTACAGTAGTCATAGTAAACTAAATATATATTCGAGTTTTCGTCTCTCTCTTTTTTGTTTATTATAACGGCCGTATTTTCATTTTATCGCTATTTAATCAGTGAGAATAATTTTAGCCCCAGCTGTTTTGCTAAGCTGGGGTGAATGCCGTAATCAATCACTGTAAGATCTGATTTGAACTGATAAATTATTTAACTGATGTGAGGTTATATTGCTTCTTGTTAGTTTTATAATCCTTAGCAAGTAAACCTTCATATTCATATATAGATTCAGCATCAGATCCATATCCTGAATCAGTTCGAGTCGTGTTGAGGTCGCTAGGCGATTGTTCAAACAAGGATTTATCAGCCATTATTTCATCAAAATCTGATGCTAAATCATCAGATTGTAATCCTAAATCACCAAACTCAACTTTTGGCTTATTAAACTCAAATTCTGCATCATCAAACTGTAATTCTGGCTCATCAAACTCAAATGCTGAGTTATCAGCATTTAACTCTAAATTATAAAACTTGACACCCGCAGCTTTATTATTAAGAAAATAGTTTATAGCAGCTGAATTTAAATCATCATCAATATATTCACCCGGTTGATTTAATGGTAGCGCCCATAATTCAGCAAGTGTCTTATCACCAATTTTAATCGCACTAAGTTTTTCATTAACAATCGCGCGTTCTTGTTCGCTTAGGTAAGTACTATCCTGTGTTATCACATCATAAACATCCGCTTTGGTTTGTTGCAAAATATCGATAAAGAGAGGATCACTTATGCTGGTATATTGATTGAAAAACATCTCTCGCAGATTATCGTACTGTTTGTTAGCTAATGTATTTTTTAAAAAATTGTTCTCTAATTCGCCAGTGCGGATAGAAAATATCAGTTGTTTATCATTTTTAAATGCAGCGATCAGTTCATTAGGTTTGTTGCTATTTTTAATGCCAAGATAATTATCTTTACTATAAGCACTGTCGTCTAATTTTTCTCGCAAACTATTTTGTTCTTTTTCACTGCCAGCTGTATATCTAATTGTGAAGTTTAATAGTTGCTTGATATCGGGATTTTCCGCCGAGAGAGCTTCTTCTAATTTCATACTAATATTTTTAACATGAAAATTAGCTAATTGATCTCTTTCATCAATACTCTTGGTTTTTTCAAACACTTTATCGCAGTTATATAAGGTAAAATCGCCAACTTTTAATTGATATCCCCAGTCTTCATTGGCATCTTTCGGGGTAATTTCTAATTTAAACTGATTATGATATTTAGGCAGTGCCATTTTTCTCAGTTCGATAAATTTTTCCAACCGATTTGATTCCGGATTAGAAACAGCGCTATTCTTTACATCTTGAATAGTTTCAAACAGTTGTTCTATTTTTTGACGTTTGACGCCTCCTTTAAACCAATCGATTATCGAGTCAATAAAATCGGATACGTTATTTATTTTGGTTGCTTCATTTAAGCTATTAGCTCCCAAAATCTGATGAAACTTTTTATCACTAATGGTTAGTGGTGTTGTTGTCGAAGGGAAACTTATTGCCATAATATCCTCAAAAAGTCAGTGAAACCTTAGTTTTGGTTATCTAATACAATCAGCAAAATATAGGAATAAAAACGATTAACCTATTCAAAATGGTAAAAATAAATCAAAATTTTCATATTCAATCAGTTGGTTAATTATTATTATTGATTATATTTATTGTTTTTTTTAATTAAATTAATATATTTTGCTTGTAACTTTTAAATTAAAAATATTTTTTGCTATCTTTACCGTCTGTCAATATAAAATATATTTTTTAGTAAAATAGAAATAAGTTTTTAACTATATTTCTTTGTTCGCTTTTATTAGTTAGATTATTGTCCTTGATTAAGAGCATCATTTATTACTATTAGACTTTTATTTAAATTATTCATTAAATGGGTTTAAGGCCTCATTATAATTTTGATTTTTGGTAACTGAAGGCGTAAATGTATTAACGGTGCTGGATGTTTGTAAGTTATTTTTTCTACTAGCCATTAATTTTTTTGATGATTCTTTTTTATCTTCAACAAGTTGCACTATTTCTGTAACGCCAGGATTGATATTTTCTAAAAATGCCACTTTCTCTTTTTGATTGAGATTTTGTGTGAGGGTACTAATTTTACATGTTGGGCAAAGGGATTTTATTATATTTTCAATACACACACTATTAGCCGGTATAGTTTCTAATTTAGTTATTAATTTTTCATAAAATTCTTTTATTAATTCATTTTTTTCTTCACGACTATAAATTTTGGCTTTAGATGTTAAATTTAATTTAACATATCTTATATTGGTATCGTGATAAATATTTCTATCATCACCACTTGCTGGACTTAATAAGAAAACTTGCTTAGAAGGTGAGACAATGCCTAATATTAAATGTTTTTTATTAGTTAAATTATTTTTTTTATCAATAAAAGCTAAGCTAGTATATCCTTCTTTATAAGTTTCTCTTAATTTAGCACCGATACTTTTGGGATTATATATTATTGGTTCATTAGGATTATTTATTTTTAAGATAACTTCCTTATGTTTTTTATTGTTTATATTATCATCTATTTTTTGTTTTATATGTCTGGCAATAGTTAAAAGAGATTCATCTTTATAGGTATAATCATGTTCATGTTGCAGAATATCACTAACTAAAAGATTTTTTATTTCCTCAAAGGTCTTATTAACATAACATTTACTTTCATTATATTTACCCATATGAAGAATAATGGCTTTTTTATATTCGATAACCGTTTCGTATCTATTTTCGTTATTAGAAAATCTTTGTGTTAATTTTAACCTTTCGCCTTTAGGTAAAGAAATTAATATTACTTTTTCTTCAGATTGCTGGTTTTCAATACTATTGAGAGAAGATAGTAAGTTTTTAGTTATGGTAATACATTCTGATCTCACTTTTTCTTTTCTATGATCTTCAATTAAATTTATTACAATATGACTAATTCCTAATGTTATTATGGATAATAATAATTTTCCTTTATCACTAAATTTGACATAATTTTCAGGAGCATTAATAATATTATTTATAATGCTAGGATTATTATTATTTATAAGTTTTATTTCAGTATTTAATTCAGTAGATAAAGCGCGATCAATAATCATAATTGTCACCTACAGTTATATGACTATAGGATATTAACAATATTTATTATCAGAGATCAATAAAATATATATAATAATTAAATATATAGACAAATTAACTATATTTTTGGAATATTTAGAGATATGTTTGAATAAACAATATGATCGTCAAAATATATCTATAAATATTCGCTATTTTTATAGTATTAAAATTTTATTTTTCATATTCTCGGCGATAAAAACATTTCGATATCGGTAAAAATTTCATCCCACTCTTGCTGGTCGATATCCATAAATCCAAATGCACGTAAAATAAACGCTCCCTCTGTGGCGAAAAAAATAAGCCGAGCACGTCTTCCTGCATCTGTTGAAGTATTTAACTTAGCAATACGTTCACGATACCACTCACGGGTACTATTAAGATATTCTGGTGTTTGCAATAATGCCGCCATTAAACCTGCGCCTTTACTATTAGACGTTTGTTCAAAATGGTATGTTGCTTTCATGTGCGCTATTACTCGATTTTCGGCTGAGCTGTCCTGTGCAATCTGTTTAAAAAATATTTCATCGTAAGCTTTTTCCCAACGGTCGAACATTGCATCAATCAAGGCTTCTTTATTGCCGAAACAATACTGAACCCCTCCTTTAGAAATTCCCATTGCTTTTGCCACCGCATCGATAGTCAGCGCCGTAACACCCTGTTGATGGACAATATTTTCGGCTACATCTAATACTTTATCTCTGTCTATACTTCTTTGGCGTCCCATTGAACAAAACCTCTTTTAAAATACATACGTATGGATTAATATCGTAATCTTAACTTTAACATTATGCTAGATAAACATACTACATAATTTTTTCTAAATAGAGATTTTTTTATGGTTAATACTCATGATAGTCGAAGGTGGATTGCGCTCCTTTTAATTTCAAGTGCCCTGTTCTTAATTGTCATTGATATGACAGTGCTTTATACAGTATTGCCTACTTTAACCCATGAACTGCATGCCAATGCGTCTGAAAAATTGTGGATTATCAATGCTTATCCGCTGGTGGTTGCCGGATTATTACCCGCCGCCGGTATGCTAAGTGATCGCATTGGTCATAAAAAAATGCTGATCACTGGTTTACCTCTTTTTGCCTTAGCTTCACTTTGTGCGGCATTTTCGCCTAATCCAGAAATTTTGATTGCTGCGAGAGTCTTTTTAGCTGTGGGTGCTGCAATGATGATGCCAGCAACCTTATCAATTGTTCGCCATATTTTTACTGAGCCTCAGGAACGTTCGCTAGCGATTGGTATTTGGTCAGCGGTTGCTGCCGGTGGCGCTGCGATCGGCCCTTTAGTGGGCGGTTTATTACTGGAATATTTTTGGTGGGGATCCGTATTTTTAATCAATGTGCCTGTCGTTATGCTGGTACTGCCTTTTTCAGTGAGTTTGATCCCAAGTTGTGGTGGAACAAACAAGCGTGCTATTGATTTTTTAGGCTCAGTATTAATCTTAGTCGGTTTAGTTGGACTGATTTATGCGTTAAAAGAGTTAAGTAAACCTTCTTTTTCTTTAGTTGAGTTTTGCACTGCTGCCTTTGTTGGTGTCATCTTTATGCTATTTTTTGTCTTGCGCCAGCGCAAACAATCTCAACCGATGCTTGATTTTTCTTTATTTAGTAATCGTTTATTTTCAGCAGGAGTAATTATTGCTGTTATTACTATGAGTGTAATCGTAGGTATTGAATTAGTTTTGAGTCAACGCTTACAGTTAGTACTTGGAGTCACGCCTTTACAAGCGGCACTTTGTATCCTTCCCATTCCGATTGGTTCCGTACTTGCATCTCCATTAGCTGGTTTACTGTTGCCTCGTTTTGGCGAGAGATTAACGACAGTGGTGGGTTTTATATTAACGCTAATTGGGGTAATGGGGATGGTATTGTTTTATCAGAGCCATCTTACTTTGCTGTTGATTAATTTATTCATGATTGGTATTGGCATGGGAATGGTATTTACTACAGCTTCTACCACAATTATGCTCAATGCGCCTGATGAAAAGTCAGGTATGGCCGCTTCTATTGAAGACGTTGCTTATGAATTGGGTAGTGTTAGGCGTTACAATACTGGGTGGAATGATGACGGCGATTTATAGTAGTAAGCTTTTTGTCCCTGAGCAAGTCACTATTGATGCACGTGTTTATGACAGTATTGATGAAGCGCTAAGCGTGGCATCAACGTTGGATAAAGAGCAAGCTCAAGTATTGATAATGGAAGCGAGCAAAGCCTTTGACACTTCTTTTGTTATGGTTCTTATTACGATTGTTTGCATATTGTTAGTTAGCATTGTGATTTTACAACGTATGTTGCGCCCTTTAATTCAAAAATCATGATGATGAGATGAATTTCTGTGCTGTTTTAGATCTGGCAATAAGTTTCTATGATTTTTTTATACAGCCAGTTGTTGGTGTTGTTTTATCTCAAAAAAAGTGAATTGATCCTAATGTTCTATTACTGAAATTATAACTGGTTAGAGGTAAATTGGAGATGGAGTTAGAGGCATTGCAGTTTTTTAAAAATTTGTCTGATGAAACAAGGTTTAGGATCCTAGTACTTCTCAGGGAAATGGGGGAGCTATGTGTTTATCATCTTTGTAATGCACTTGAGCAACCTCAAACTAAAATATCTCGTCATTTAGCAATGTTAAAAAAGGGTGGATTGCTCCAACATCGTAAAGAAGGTAAATGGGTTTTTTATCGAATTTCTTGCCAGACTTCTCCGTGGATTATGCAAATTATTGAGATTGTATGGTCAAATCAACACCAACTTATTGATTTAATGTCCAATAAATTGATGCTAGATGAGTTGCCTGTAAGGAGTATTAATTCCCCGTTGCAGAATATAATTTAATAGCGAGTAATGAGAGCAACTTTTTATTTGGCTATTTGTTACTAATCAGAATAATTTAGTATTCTGATTAGTCATTTTTAAATAATTTTTAATTTTGCTAAACACTGTAAAGTTAGTAATTCACGTTTTAACACGGTTTTATCATCTGAAATTGCGATATTTAGAGCAAAAGTTTTTATTTTGCCGTCCGCGTTTTCCACCCATCCGACATACCAGCCAGTACGCTTTCCATTGATATTCGCTAAGCCGCTTTTAGCGTAAATTTTAATATTGGCAGTCTGTTTAATAAGTAGCATACTAGCAACTTCATTTTGAATGGTTTTATCAATCGGTAATTGTTTGGTGGCTAATTTGTAAATAAATTTTGCCTGTTCTGCTGGACTAATTTTTAATGGGCCATCTAGCCAAAATTTGGTAACATCATTACCTATTTTGCTATTACCATAGTGCAAACGATAAAGTTATTTTTTCATTATCGCTAGACCAGTGCGTTTAGCGATTTCTTGATAGATAGGAACAACGGATAATTTCATTGCTTCTTGCATATTCATATCTTTATTCCAGCTACTAAGATATCTGGGCTGGCCGTCCCATTTAA
The DNA here is from genome assembly GCF_020268605.1 of Arsenophonus apicola. Classification (NCBI taxonomy): domain Bacteria; kingdom Pseudomonadati; phylum Pseudomonadota; class Gammaproteobacteria; order Enterobacterales; family Morganellaceae; genus Arsenophonus; species Arsenophonus apicola. The sequence continues at coordinate 3,250,172 of NZ_CP084222.1, read as the reverse complement.
AAATTTCGTTAACAGTCACTTTTTGATTTTTTAAAGCAATTAAGGCATTAACAATTTTAAATGTTGATGCGGGAACATATTCTGTTGTTGCACGTTTTGTGTCGTTGCCATAATTAGTAATTGAGTTACCATCATAAATGGTTAATACACCCCGTATCTGTTGTTGCTGAAAGATTTTTTTTATTTCGCTAACAACCTGACTTTCGGCAGTTTTTTCCAGCGGCTGGGTGATGTTTTTATCATCATTAGAAATGATATTTGCCTGAGTTGCAATTGGTAAAAATAGTAGAAAAATAACAATTAACTTTTTATTCATATTTGTATTCTTTAAATAATTTATACGGCAGACATTATCATACTTTTGTCAGGGTTAGTATTAAACATAGGACTTAGTTTTATTTATTGTTAACAGCGTTGCTTTTTACTATTTGATCATTACCACTCAAGTATTAAATAAAAGTAAAGAAAAAATTAACTAGGTTGCTAAAACCGATAACATCGAACAACTATAGAAATGCTTGTCAATCACTGATGATCATACTGAAAATTAGTCGTAGTCAGGTATTGTTGTTAATGCAGCTAAAGGCCCATTGAATTTTTGATTAACAAAAAATAAGAACATGGCGATTGAATCAGCATTATTAAGTATTGTCTCTGCTTTAAGATAGGTACAGCGACTATTAAATACAGTAAAAATAGTATTTTCATAGTCAGGGCCATTAACAAGAAAGTCATTTTTTCTGTAATTGATCGTTTGCATTTTAGTAAGAACATCGATTTTGCCTGCAAAAGAATCAAAGCCGACCGCTCCAATTTTAGAGGGCGGTGGAACGCTTGCAATATACCAAAAATCTTTAGTTTTTAGCGAAATATGTGATAATTCGTGAATAAAATTCCATGCGATAGCATTGGAATATTCATGTACAGCTGAATTGGTCATAAAGATACAGAATTCTGGATCGTTCTCATAGATCCACGCCACTTTTTGATTATCTTTTTTGTTCTCTTTAACACTGATTATCTTATCCGGTGAATAACAATTAACGAATGCTGAAAATTTTTTGATATATATTTTGACCAAATTAATAATAGATTTATCGGTAGCAGGATCAGGATAATTTATATCTCTAAAGTAGCTAACAATTTCTTGTTGAATGGCTTGGTTCTCTAGTGCCGATAGTTTATTGCTAAATAGATGGTTAACAAAGTTAACGCCTTCTTTTACTTTTAAAAATGCTAATTCTAATTTTTGACCAAACATCGGATCTGAAATTTTAATATTATTCAAACCAATCGCTTCTATACTTTCATCGATTAGATCTATTTTTTTTAAGTGCGCAAATAGTTGTTGCGTTTTTTTTTTCTTGCTGTCGTATCTCTTGCTTAATTTGGGGTTCGGCTATTTTAATTAGATTTTCTGTTGTTGAACGGTCAATTTGTGTAACGTTCTCGCTTGGTATTAGTTTACTGGATGTTCGTTGTAATTTTTTTTATGATGACGGGAATGGCCGGTTTTTCTGCAATTAATTTAGCTTTACCTAGAATTATTGTTTTATCTGCCAACGCTAAATTGCTAGCCGTATTAGATACTGATTGAACATTCTGTAGAAAAGATCCTTTTCTATTAATATCTTTAATGTTGTCTTCTTTTTTATAATAACAATGGACATCCATGTTAGATGAAGGATTATTTTTTGTACTAGTGACAGTATTATAGGATGATAGCATAAGTTATTTTTTACAAATTTATAGAAATATTTATTTTTAAATAAAACCGGCTGTTAAGTTAAATAATCTGTTGTAAATTATTTAGTTAATATCGTTAGATTATCAAAATTTAACACTAATTTTTAGCTGATTGTTTAAGTGATTTTTGATTGACAAATTATGATTGTATATTGTTGAATCTAAAAATGATTAAATTGAAGCCGATAAAAATTGACCGTGTTGAGAGGAGGAATAAATTGGAAAATAAGGCCAGTTGTTGACCTTATTATAGTGGAAAATAAATATTACTTAACTAATTTAACCGCTTCACGGGTAAGTTGGCCAATGGTAGCCCAATCTTTAGCTTTTATTAATTTATTATCCACCATCCAAGATCCTCCACAAGCCACAACTTGTGGCAAAGCAAGATAATGGCGAATATTTTCTGGACTGATCCCGCCAGTTGGCATAATTTCTAATTGCGGATAAGGTGCAAGTAGTGCTTTGAGCATAGATAACCCACCAGAAGGCTCTGCCGGGAAGAATTTGACAAGGTTAATACCAAGTTGGATGGCTTGCTCAATTTGAGTGGGGTTATTTATACCAGGAATAATGGGTATGTCTAATTCATGGCATGCTTTTACCGTATCTGGGTTTAAACCGGGTGAAACGATAAAATCAGCACCGACAGCTTCAGCTTGTCTAATTTGCTCGCGGTTGATAATGGTGCCTGCACCAATCAAAATTTTGTTCGGTATCGCTTCTTTGAGCAGTTTGATCGCATCGGCTGCTGCTGGCGTACGGAACGTGATTTCTGCAACTGGTAATCCGTTCTTAACTAATGTCTTGCCTAAAGGAACAATATCCTGTGCTCGTTCAATGGTAATAACCGGAATGATTTTAAATTGCCGTAATTTATCTATCAGTGTGAGCATAATCAATTTTCCTTTAGTCTTGAAATTGGCGAGTAATACTTTTTGTTACTGAAGTGGAATGATAGCACTTTTATGTTAAAGAACGATATTTGCTAGTAACTGAATAATTAGCTTACCTTTTATACCGTTTTTAACCATTTCCATTGGCTAGATGGGGTAATTATTCAACAAGATTAATAGTTGCTTACAATAATCGTGATAATTAAATAATATATTAATTCATTTTTATTATTAATCACTCTGTTTATATCTTTTAGATGTAATTAATGGCTGAAAAATTACTTTAATGCATTATTTATTACTAATGCTAATGGTTGTTTTTTTATATAAAATAAAAATGCTAAATAGTTTTATAAAAATTCATTGGCAAATTAGTATAACAATTTATTATTGCTGAATATTTTTGGCTAATAAACTTTAGTTATTTGAATAAATATTTTTATACGCCTAATTAAAGAAGAATTAAAAATTATACCTAATTTGAGTTATTTTTTTCTGAAAAATAGAAAAACAAACGATATATGTTGTGTTTTATTGCCATATGAATAAATCAATATTTTTTGTGATCAAATTTAGCATAAAATTTCAATTAGTTGTTCTTTTTATCTGAAATTATTCTAAAGTAGGATTGGAATAAAAAATTCATTTAATCAATCAGATAAAATATCTGCCAATTCACACTATAAGCAGTAATTAATTCGAGTAATATTTTTTGATTCAGTTACTTTCATTATTATAAGTCTAAATCAATTTGCCAATGATTAAATTATTTATTAAATATAAAAACACTTTTATCTGCCGATTATTAAATAAAGTATTTACTTTGATATAAATCACAAAAAATAAAATATCATTTTACCTTTCTTGTAAGTTAGATAGAGGCATCTAATATCAGTTTAGGTTAATGTTATTTCTTATTAACCTTTTTCATTATGCCAATAAAATAAATTTTATTTTATTGGCTTATTCATTTATTTTTTTGGAGTTAATTATGTTTAAGAAAATACTCCCGTTATTGCTATTATCTGCGACTTCATTTTCGTCGTATATATTAGCTGCTACTAATTCAGCGGGTGGAATAATTTCATTTGCTGGTGCTATAAGTGATACTACTTGTAAAATTAATGGAGGTGATAGTACAAACTTTGCTGTATTATTAGATCCCATTTCTGTTTCTGATGCCGGAACAGCAGCATATACTGTTGTTCCAAAAAATCAGAAAGCATTTAAGTTAACTATTTCTGATTGTACACCTGCTGGCAGTTCAGGCGGTAATTTACAATTTCATTTTTCATCACCAAGTAGTATTTCGACAGATGGTCAATATTTGGTGAATGATACTGTTGATGAAAATAATCCTAACGTAGCAAAAAATGTCGGATTTAGTTTGTCTGCACCCAATGCTACAACGACTGCTATTTCATTAAATACCCCTTATGATACGGGGATAAAAGGAGATAAAACAGCACCACAAGCTGACGAGTTAACGTTCATCGTTAGTTATTACAAAACGCGAGCGGCACCCGCTAAAGCGGGTCCATTGCATTCAAATTTAATCTATACCATCTCTTATTTGTAAATAACATTAACCAGGCTCTTTTTGAGTCTGGTTTTTAACGGACTATTTATTATGAAAAAACTTTTGTTATTTATTATATTAATTATTTCTTCAAAAAATATATTAGCCAATATTGTACTGCACGGCACTCGTATCATTTATTATGAAGGCAAGGCTAATGTCACAGTACAATTAACAAATAATGGAAAACTACCAGCATTGGTACAATCATGGATTGATGACGGCAATATAAATTCTACCCCAGAAAAGAGTCATTCACCGTTTTATGTTTTTCCACCAATTGTAAAAGTCGCCGGACTTAAAGGGCAACAATTAAAAATAAAAATGATATCGCATAATTTACCTAAAAATAGAGAGAGTGTTTTTTATTTGAATATTCTTGATATTCCGCCATACCCGGAAAATACGCAAGGTAAAAGCGTTTTACAATTGGCAATTAAATCAAGAGTTAAATTATTTTATCGGCCTAAGGGATTGATTACTCCTCCGGCAGATGTATATAAAAAAATAAGTTATAAGTTAGAGGATAATAGCATTGTAGTAATAAATGATTCTAAATATTATTTTACGATAGCAAAAATAACGAATATTAATGAGGCAAAAAAGAATCTGACAAAATCGAAGATGATCCCTCCGCTATCAAGCTTTAAATTGCCACTAAAAAATAAGGTTAAGCATAATCAATTAACCGTAACTTATGTTGATGATTTTGGTGTTTATAAAACAAAAAATATTAACCTTAAATAAGAAGATAAATCGTGAAAAAAATATATTATCTTTATAATAGCCTAATTTTATTAGGTATATTGGATTATATGCCGGAATTATTTGCAGAGGAATTTGATACTACTTTGCTAGTGGGAAAATCCGCCCAAGGAGATATATCTCGTTTTTATCGAAATAGTGAAATCCCGCCAGGTAAACAATTGGTCGATATTTATGTTAATGATGATTGGAAAGGACAATTTGAAGTTAATATTGGCGAAAAAAATCAAAATATCACTATTGATTCTAAAGATATTAATAAATTAGGTTTAAAACTTTCAGCTCAGAAAAAACAGATGATTGAGCAAAAGACAACCGTTTCGTTGGATAATTTAGTCAATGATATCAACTATTATTTAGATGTTAATCAGTTAGCATTAAATATTTCAGTCCCGCAAATTTCATTAGTTAAATCGGAGATAGGTTATGTTGATCCGGTGAATTGGGACTATGGTGTACCGGCAATTATTCTTTCTTATAATACCAATTATTATAACTATCGGGAGAAAAAAAATAGCAGACAGCGTAATGAAGCTTTTTTTACCAATTTAAATAGCGGGATTAATATCGGTGCCTGGCAGTTTCGAGATGAGTCAAGTTATTCTTATTATTCCAGCGGTGATCATAAATGGCAAAATAATACCCGCTACTTACGCCGTTCTTTCAGCGCTATATCTTCCAATTTGATGTTAGGTGATTTCTATTCCCCCTCTACCTTGTTTAGTAGTATTCGTTTTAGAGGTGGTGCATTAACAACAGAAATGAATATGTTACCTAATTCCAGTCAGGAGTTTACGCCGATTGTCAGAGGTGTTGCTCAAACAAATGCGTTAGTAAAAGTATATCAGAATGGTAATCTAATTTATCAAGAAGCGGTTCCCCCAGGCGCGTTCGAATTTAGTGATCTACGTGCAGCGGGAGGAGCGGGCGATCTTTCTGTTGTAGTGCAGGAAGCAGATGGTCGTCAAGACTCTTTTACAGTGCCATTTTCAGCCGTACCAAATATGATGAAGGCGGGTGTATATGCTTACAATATTTTGGCTGGACAATCAAAAATGGCAAATACCTATTTCCAACCAAAATTTGCTCAAGCAGAAGCCTATTATGGTATCAATAATTTAGTCACCGTTTATGCCGGCTTTATTGGTAGCCGTGATTATAATGCTATTTTACTTGGTAGTGGCTGGAATTTTCCGTTTGGTGCGGTTTCATTTGATGCGACCCATGCAGCAGCTTATTTAGATACCGGAACCAAACGAGGCCAAAGTTTTCGCTTGGCATATAGCAAGTTTTTGTCAACAACTGCCACCAATCTGACCATAGCCGCCTATCGTTATTCAACCGGAGATTATTATAGTTTTATTGATTCCATTTATGCCCATGATAATTATCAAGCATGGCTTAAGTATCAAGCGACGATTAAAAATAATCTTAATGATCAAAATCGAAATAATCCTTCAGATTTAGATTTGGCAACTTTTGATGCCTTGCGCGGTGCTCGTGCCAGAAATACATTTAATTTAAATTTAAATCAGCATTTGGGAAAAGATAATGGGGTTATTTTTCTAGCTGGTACACTGAGAAATTATTGGAATGTTGGTGGTACCAGCCGCGAGTATCAAATTGGTTACTCAAATAATTATAAAAATATTACCTATAACTTATCTGTTTCACGGGTACGAAATACGGATCAAAAAGAAGAAACTCGTTATTACTTGAGTGCCAGTGTTCCTATTAATCTATTTAGTCGTAATGCTTATCTCAATTCTGGTATTTACATGACAAATACCAATTATCAACAAGCCAATATCAGTGTCAGTGGGACAGCGGGTAAATATGATTTAATCGATTATACATTAACCGCTTCAAATCAGACTGGAGGTAATAATTTAATAAGTGGTAGTGTAAATTATCGCAATCCCTACAGTACAGTTGGAGCTTCATATAGTGAGGCTAATAATTATCGACAGACAGGTTTGAATGCCAGAGGAACCATCGTTGCATTTCCTTACCATATTCTTGCTTCTGGTGAAACAGCGAATACATTAACGGTAATAGAAGCCCCAATGGCTGAAAATCTAACCGTTAATAATAATCGAGCAGTTCTTACCAATAAACAGGGATTAGCATTAGTAACCAATGCTACTCCTTATCGTACAAATGTTTATACCCTTTCTCATACCAATCAAACCTCAGGTGCAGAGATTACTGACAATGTGGCGCATGTGATCCCTTATGACGGAGCGGTTAGTCATATCAAATTGGAAACTGATCAGCGAAAAACTTATATGTTAAAGGCGACTTTTGCCGACGGTAGCTATTTACCTTTTGGTACAGAGGTTACTGATAGTCAGGGTGAATTTGTTGGTCATGTTGGGCAGTCAAGTGTGTTGTATATCAAAAGTGATCAATTACCACAATCACTGAATGTCAAATTGAATATTGACGGTAAAACCGAATGTATCATCCAGCAACCCGTTGATACTTTAAACCTAAAGCGTAATATTTGCCAATAGTCGGGGAAAATAATATGAATAAATTAGCAATAAATTTTTTATTATTATCAGCTTGCTCCTTCAGCCAATCGGTTTACGCTGATTGTAAACCCGATAGCACGATCACGGTACCGAGTTTATATTATGATTTATCAGCTGATTTTAGTGGTTCTACATCGGTAGTGACAAAATCAGATAAAACCAATTTTCCGGGAACATTTACTTGTATCTCCCCTGGGATACTTTTACCTAATGTAATTGGTATAGCTTCGCCCTTTAATGGTCGAACAGCAACAATAGGATTTAATGGTGGTAAGCAATTTGTTGAGGTTACGATGACTGTGTTAGGAAAGGATCGCATAACCAGCATAGCTAGAGGTACCCATCCAGCCTCCAATTTGAATACTAATTTTACCTTAAGGTTTACTTTGTTGAAGAGCAAACCAAGCCGTAATTATACCGAAGTGGCTGGTGATACTGCGGTTATCTCACCTTTTATCTTGGTATCAGATGCTTCATCGATGGGTATTTTGGTATGGTTAACTAGGATTGTATTAAAGTTAGTGCAATTTTTATTAACCTGGCAATGGCCCGTTGATGAAAATGATATTTTTCTGCAGCCAATTACCATTAAATATAATCCTATTGCCACTACCTGCGATTTTTCAAATAAAGGCTTAATTGTTAATCTACCTATGGTTAGTATCAGTGATGTCAAAAATATTGACCGACCTGGTTATCAGCCTTTTAGCCTAAATTTTAGCTGTAGTGATCTTTTGACTGGTAATAAAACGACGCGAAATATTGCCATGTTTTTGGCTAGTAATAATTTACATAGCACAGATAAAACGGTGCTAATAAATACTACGCAACTAGGTGCTAAAGGAGTCGGATTTCGCCTAGTGCAAGGCAACAAAACTTCCACACCGATTCTTTTTTCCAGTAGTGAAAGTATACAAGGCAATGCAACATCTATTTTTAATATTGCTGCAGACAGTGCTTTAGCGCCCACTTTTTCCATTAATATGGGGGCCTATTATTACGCTTATGATCTAAATAATATTTCTGCCGGAAAAATAACCTCAACGGCAATTTTAGTCTTTTCTTATGACTAAATAGGATTAATTATTAGGATCAAAAAGAAAATGAGAAAAAAAATTTATTTAGCTTTCTTACTCTATTTTACTGCTTTCTCAACGAGTAGTAGTGTCTTTCTTAAAGGAACGCGAGTTATTTTTTCTGCGGAAAGAAAAGAGGCTGTTATTCAATTAGTTAATTCCAGTGATAACACATCACTGGTTCAAAGCTGGATCGATGAAGGTAATATTGATTCAACACCGGAGACAACACAAGCGCCTTTTGTTGTGACGCCTCCGGTTATTAAAATAAAACCTAGAGGGGGGGCGCAACTTCGTATTCAACAGTTAGCAAATCAGCTACCCACTGATCGCGAATCTATTTTTTATCTTAATGTACTAGATATTGCCCCAAAACCCGATAGCGTAAAAACTGAGAATATTTTACAGTTGGCGCTAAGAACAAGAATTAAACTATTTTATCGGCCACAAAATATCAATAAAACTTCTCAGAATGCAGTTGAGCATATAAAAATAACTAAGGTTGGAAAATCACTTTTTATTGATAACCCCACCGCCTATTTTTTTACTCTATCCGCACTTTATAATCAGCTAGATAAAAATAATGCATTATCTAAAACCATTATGTTGCCGCCTTTTTCACAACAAACAGTGGAAAATAAAAGCCAGGTTATTTTCGGTGAGGAGATTTTGATCGAATACATTAATGATGAAGGGCAATTTATTAATCAAGTTAAAAAACTTAAATAGTATTAAAATGCAGTTATTTTGTCTGTTAACCTTGTCACCGTTAAATTGGGTTATCATACGCGAGTATATTTTTATGTTTGTTTTGATTAATATATTTTGTCTATTCAATAGCTAGCGTTAGATTGTTGTTGCCAGAGGTGGGCAGCCACGAGTGCTTTCCAGGGAGAATATTGTGCTAACCATTTTTCTGTCTCTTTTGCGCTTATTTTCTCACTACGATTTAATAGATACTGAAGATTACGTTGGACGGCGACATCACCATGTAAAGAACCGTTCAAATAATTGAAGCCGCGAAGTAAGGAATAACTGATTGTCCATGGACCAATTCCTTTTATTTCATTCAATTTTTGAGTCCAGGCTGACAAATTAGTTTCATCTAAGGAAACATTTAATAGATGATGGTTATTTTTTAACATATTGCACAATGCAATAAGCGTTTTGGCTTTACAGATAGAAAATCCACATAATCTTAGTTTTTGCTCATCATCCGCATGGATCGCAAAGAGAGAAGGAAAACACCAAATTCCAGACGAGTGTTGTTTACCAAAAGCATGAATGAATCGGCGACGAATAGCAATTGCGGCAGCGACACTTATTTGTTGCCCTATAATTGCCCAAGTAATCGCTTCAAATGCGGTTGCTGCTTGATAAATCCTTAAACCCTGTTGACGAGAAATTAAATTACCAATGACTGGGTGGTTATGGTATTTATCTTCAAAAAGTTCAACGGGTTGATATAAACCCAGCATATTTTTTCCCAGTTTTTCCAGCTCTTCCTCAGTAATAGCGGTATGTGGATTGTCAATTTGCAGAGAAAATAAAATGCTATTTTTATTTAACGTAAATGTTAATTCAGCGGGTTGAACATTACATGTAATTCCTTTTTTTAATTGGTTATGGGTGATAATTTCTGCCACACTTTGCTTATCTCGTAAGTGATAGGCAAGAAAGTGTTGGTAGTGAAAATTGTCTGGTAAATGGATAATAGTTTTTTTTGCTAGCATTTTTTGTGGTTATTTGATTTAAAACTTAGTGAATAATCCGCGCTTAATTTGATAAAAAAATAGTAACATAAAAGCAAGTAAATTAAAGACAAGAATTTCTGCATCTCATTCTGTTGTTGGCAAGATAAAAAATAAAAAAATCGCTGTCATTTGCTAAGGTGTTAGATGATATTATCGTCCGTTATTGTGGATTACCGTACTCGATAAAAATCATAAATTATACGATAACGGGTTGGTAATCATTTTTATTCATTCTTGGTATTTAATTTTCCCTTGGTTGTTTATTCTTTTATTTTTGCTTAAGAAGAAATTAATTCACTGATTTTTTTATTTTAAAATTTATCACTAAGTATAATTACTGCTTTTATCTTTATTTAATATTAACCCGTGTTTATTGATTATTAATAAATGGGATACAGATTAGCTAAATAAAATTATTTCCATTTGTAATATCATTTTAAATAAAAATAGTCATTAGCTGATTTATGTTTAACATTGTAGCAACAACAGCATAATTTATACATAATAATTAGGAAATATTTTTAAAGTAAAAAACTAGATTATCATAGATTATTTATTTTTTAATACTAAATGTTAATAATTAATTATATTGCATCAGTTTATTTGATGTTATTTTTTGTACTTTTGTTAATTATTAGTGCTATTGTTGTGGTTCGGCAATTATTCATAAATGGAAACAAATTCATACGTTTTTAAATAATACTTATCTATATCTTTATAGCCGATATAAGTAAGCAAAAGGAGTAATTGCAAATGGAACATTATCTAGAAGCCCGCTTTTTTCTCCCTCGTTGTCCATTTTTTCTATTTTATTGGCATTAATTTACTCTATGCCAATGGTTATTTAATCGGTAATTATCCAAATAAAATAATCGGGATAAACCTAATAAAAATTTATTGATTATGCTAATAAAAATAACAATAGCTGCATATCAATGTCTTTATTAATTTCAATAATAGCTTGAAATTAATATTTGGTATTTGTTTTTTATTTTATGCAAAAAATAGTAGCAGGATTTTTATATTATTTAGATAGGGAAATTATTTATGCAATGCATTGCTAATCGTTACTATTCGAAAACAAAACAGCTAACTGCATATATATTGTTATTTATACAATTATTGTTACCTATTTTTGTTACTTTTTCATCTGTCGCTAAAGCAGCGCAGGATGATGTTACTAGCAATCAAATGCTGGAAACAATCAATGGTATTGATGCGTTGATGAATAATAACTCTGTTTTAAAATATTCCGCTTCAGAGCCAGCTTCTTCATCGCGTCGATCAGCAGCGGCGGCATCAAATTGGAATATTCATACCTTAGCCGATAATAGATCATCGATGTCGGCATCAACCACAAATAACAACAAACCGTCAATTGATCATTATCAGGCATTACCAACATTAGGTATAAAAGAGACGCCTCAGGCTAAACAAGTCGAGTCAGCTGAAAAACAATTTGTGCAAGGTGCAACCCAAATAGCGCAAGGGCTGGCCAATAATAATGCCACAGAAGCAGCCATCAATTATGCGCGTAATCGCGGCGAAGGCCTTTTAAATCAGAAAATTAGTGATTGGTTAAATCAATATGGTAAAGCACGCGTGCAAATTAGTTCAAATAAAACCGGTGACGCTGATTTACTCTTACCACTAATTGATAAACCAAACAGCTTATTGTTTAGCCAAATTGGTATTAGAGCTAATGAACAACGCAGTACCACCAACCTAGGATTAGGTTATCGCCAATATCAGCAAAACTGGATGTGGGGCATTAACAGTTTTTACGATTATGATATTAGCGGAGGAAATGCCCGTTTTGGTGTAGGTGGTGAGTTGTGGGCCTATTATTTGAAATTGGCGGTAAATGGTTATTTCCGTTTAACAGACTGGCATCAGTCGTTCCTGCATGAGATGCGTGATTATGATGAGCGGCCGGCCAATGGATTTGATATACGCGCTGAAGGTTATCTACCCAGTTATCCTCATTTAGGGGCTTACGCTAAATATGAACAATACTTTGGTGATGGCGTTAGCCTTAGCCATAATCCAACAGCTAAAGATTTAAAAGATAATCCTTCTGCTACAACTTTTGGTTTAAGTTATACCCCTTTCCCGTTATTAACATTGAAAACTCAAGTTTCTCAGGGAGATTCCAACGATAGTCTGATTGGTGTGGAGTTTGCTTATCGATTTGGTATCCCACTGGCTGCACAGTTAAATCCGGATAATGTAGATTTAATGCGTAGTTTAGCGGGCAATCGTTATGATTTTGTTGATCGTAATTACAATATCGTTATGCAGTACCGTAAACAGGAAATATTAGCCATTTCTCTACCAGACAGTGCGACGGCTGAAGCTGCCCAAACCATAGCAATAAAAGCAACGGTACAAAAAGCCAAATACGGACTTAATAAAATTTTATGGAGTGCCCCGGAATTATTAGCAAAAGGTGGCAAGATCAAGGAGACATCAGCCACTACCATTAACCTAGTGTTACCCTCATACGATGAAGATAACCAAGGTAGTAAAGCTTATACCTTATCCGCTGTTGGTGTTGATAATGAAGGTAATAAATCTAAAGCTGCCATTATGGTGATCAATGTTACTCAGTCCAAGGATGGTTTTGCTTATTTTAGTTTAGAAAATCCGACGCCAATACCCGCAGATGGTAACCAAACTTATTTAGCTAAAGTGCAACTACAAAATGACAAAGGGGTACCACTCGCCGACAAACAAGTGACATTTTCCGTTACTGGTTTTAGCAAAAGCGCCAGTACGCTGGCAGCAAAAAATAAAGGCGGAAATGCCGGGGTTGTCATGCTTAGCGAAGATGGCCACCGTATGGGCAATCCTTTAACTGAGACCACAGATCCCGAGGGTAAAATCAATATAAAAGTTAAAAGTGACTTGGCCGGTCAGGGAGAATTGATTGCTACCATGGCAAATGGTAAGAAAAAGACCGTTTCTATCCAATTTACACCTGATGCTACTACCGCCAAAGTGAGAAATGTTACCCTGATTGATAAGAAAAACAGTAAGGTAGCCAATGGCGTCGATAGCTTTAGCTATGAAGCATTTGTGGTTGATCAGTTTAATAATCCGCTGCCAAATGTTGATGTTACTTGGTCAACTAATCAGCAAGATAAGGTCACTTTATTAAACGATAAAAGTAAAACAGATGCCAATGGACGGGCGATTATCACGCTGCGTAGTACCTTGATTGCCGTCGATAATGTGGAAGTCAGCGCCAAATATGCCAACACGCTTGAGATGACAGCCGATAGAGTGGTTAGTTTTGTCGCTGATGAACACACAGCTAAGGTTAGTGAGGTTTCATTGCATGGTCGAGCAACAGATAAAGTTGCTGATGGCAAGAGTTCTTTTACTTTTAGCGCCAAACTGGTTGATGGTAATGGTAATCAAATCAGAAAAAGTGGCTTAATGGTTAATTGGTCACATGACAAAGATCCTAAAGAGGTTCTATTATCAGCTGCAACTAGTCCCACAGATAATAATGGTATTGCCACCATTGAACTAAAAAGTACGACTACCCCAGTCAATCAGATAGTGGTCAGTGCAAATTTTGCGGCGACAGCAAGGATAGAAGCGGATAAAAAGGTCAATTTTATCGCTGAAGAAGGTGTCGTTACAGTCGGTACTGTGCAGTTACAAGATCCTGTCAATGTAAAAGTAGCTGATGGTAATCAGAGCTTTACTTTTGCCGCTCAGCTTGTTGATAGCAAGGGTCAAGCCGTTAAAGAAGCCGGGATCATCGTTAATTGGTTCCGTGATAAAGATGACGTTAAGTTATTACGAGATACTAGCGAAACCAATGAACAGGGAATAGCTACTGTTACACTGCAAAGTACAACTAAGGCCGTCGATGATGTACAGATTAGTGCTAGCTCGGGTAGCTTAGAAGAAATAAATGCCAATAAGAAAGTGAGTTTTATTGCCAATGAAAGCCAAGCGCATATTGGTAGTGTGCTGCTAAACGGTATAGAACGCACTAAAATTGCTGATGGTAATACCTCCTTTACCTTTACCGCACAACTGATTGATAACAATAATAACGCCATTAAGAAAAGCGGTTTGCCAATTAATTGGACACATGATAAAGGCGATCAAGTTAAGTTAGCTGACCACAGCCTAACCGACGAAAATGGTATCACTACTGTTACACTATATAGCACAACAAAAGCGGTGGATGCAGTTCAAGTTAGTGCCAGTTATGCCGGTACGGCTAGCCAATCAGCCGATAAAACCGTCAGTTTTATCGCTAATAAAGATTTGGCTAAGTTAGGTGAGGTTAAGCTAGTTGGGCAGGAAACGCGTAAAATTGCCGATGGTAAAGAGAAATTTATTTTTAACGTCCAACTGTTTGATGTAAATGACAATCCAATCAAAAAATCTGACCTGATAGTCTATTGGGCCCATGATAAGCCAGGTAAAGCCCAATTAAATCCAACCAGCAAAACAGATAAAAATGGTATTGCTACGGTTGAATTGCAAAGCACAACCATGGCGATTGATGATATTGAAGTTTCCGCCAAACTTGGTAGTGGCGATAAAAAAACGGCAAAAGATAAAGTGAGTTTTATTGCCAATATAGCGACCGCTGAAGTTAGAAATGTCAAGTTACAAGGTAAGATAGACCGTAAAGTTGCTCATCCTAGTAATAACTTTGTCTTTACCGCGGCATTGGTTGATGTTAATGGCAACCCGATCAGAGAAGAAAACCTATCGATTAACTGGTCGACTAATCAAGGTAGCAATGTTCGCTTTAAGGATAATATTGATATCAGTAAAACAGATGCCGATGGACTTACTTCTATCACTTTAGAGAGTAAGGACGTTGCAGTAGCTAATGTGATTGTTAGTGCTCATTATGCTAGTTCAAGACCACAACGCGCAGATAAACCTGTCAGTTTTATAACCGTCTCTTTTAGCCGTTTAATTGTTAATGGCCATAATTTCCCAACCAGCGCTCAATTCCCAACCACTGGCTTCCGCGGTGCTAAATTTACCATTGAGACGCAAGGGGCCCCGGCTTCAGAATTCAAGTGGCAAAGCAATCAAGGTTGGGTTTCAGTTGACAACGGGCTGGTAACGTTTACGGAGAATGGGACAAGTAAAAAAGTCATCATTACAGCAAGACATGAAACGGGTGGTGATCCGATTGAATATACCTTTAGTCTAAATAATTGGTTTATTTTTTCTGACGAGAAAAAATGGGATGAAGCTCAACGCTGGTGTGCAAATAATGGTGGTGCTATGCCAACCGTTGCACAACTTAGTCAAGGCAAAGGAAAACGTGCAGTAGGCTCAATATGGAGTGAATGGGGTAAATTCAGTCATTACGATATCAGAGATGATTACTATTGGACTAATAACAAAGTCACTAATGAACGCTACAAAATAGTCAAATTAGATGATGGTTTTGCTAGTGATAATTATACCAATCAGCTGCAAGAGGTCGTTTGTATTAATGGTATCTAACTGTCTTTAAAAATGAGAGAAATTCCCGTCTTGATACGACGGGAAGATAAAGTGTAATGATAAGTTTGTTTAATTGAATTCTATAACTTGTTAGCGAAACAGAAATCATTCCAATAAATGGCTTTTTTGGCGGAATAATTTTTTGATTTATTGGTAGTAGGATTTATATATTATTAGGGAAGAAATCCATGCAACGTAATGCTAATTGTTATTTTACAAAAACGAAACGGATAATCGCCTATCTATTACTGTTTATACAATTGTTTTTGCCGGTTTTCGTTGCCTCTTCATCAATAGCAAAAGCGGCGCAAAATAGTAGCTCAAATAATTCGATGATGGACACTATCAATGGCTTGAATAACCTAATGCAAAGCCCATTGACCAAGGATACACCTGCTGTCAATAAAGAGCAGGCAGAATCGAATAAAAATAATGCGGCAGTAAAAACATCTGTGTCAGGTCCACCCTCTGATTCGGCATTAACCATGTTAGAGGCACACTTTTCTTCCCAACAATCAGTAGCACCCATTCACCCGGCTAAAAATAGCAAGCAGGATGCTATTTTTAATACATTACCGACCTTAGGCATCAATGATAACGAGCCTAAGTCGCAAACGGTTGTTTCAAGCGAACAACAAATGGCACAAAATATTGCTCAATTAGCCCAAACCTTGTCAACGGATAACGCCATCAAGGCATATATGGGGTATGCGCGTAGTATTGGTGAAAACCTGGTAAATCAAAAAATCCATGATTGGTTAAGTCAGTTTGGTAATGCTCGAGTACAAATTAATAGTAATAAAACCGGTGATGTCGATTTATTAGTACCGGTGCTGGAGAAACCAAATAGTTTGTTATTCAGTCAAATTGGTATTAGAGCAAATGAACATCGCAACACAACTAACTTAGGTGTGGGTTATCGTCAATATCAGGATGCCTGGATGTGGGGCATCAACAGTTTTTATGATTATGATATTACTGGTAATAACTCTCGTTTTGGGGTTGGCGGTGAATTATGGGCCGATTACCTTAAACTGGCTGTTAATGGTTATTTTCGTTTAACTGACTGGCATCAATCACGTCTACATGAGATGCGGGATTATGATGAGCGTCCAGCCAATGGGTTCGATCTGCGTGCGGAAGGATTTTTACCCAGCTATCCGCATTTAGGCGCTTATGCTAAATATGAAAAGTATTATGGTGATGGGATTAGCCTTAATAATGGTCTCTCAAGTAGTGATTTGATAGATAATCCTTCTGCTACCACCTTTGGCTTAAGTTATACTCCTTTCCCATTATTGACTTTTAAAAGCCAAATTTCCCGTGGCGATACTAAGGAAAGTAGCATTGGTATGGAGTTAGCATATCGGTTTGGTGTCTTGCTGGCGGAACAGCTTGATCCCGATAATGTAGATTTAATGCGTAGTTTAGCTGGTAACCGTTATGATTTTGTCGATCGTAATTACAATATTGTCATGCAATATCGTAAGCAAGAACTTTTATCTATTTCTTTGCCAGAAAGCACTAACGGTGAGGCGGCACAAACCATACCGATAACGGTCACGGTTAATAAAGCCAAATATGGCTTAAAACAAGTTAGCTGGACAGCGCCAGAATTAATTGTTCAAGGTGGTAGCATTCAAGCTATGTCACCGACCTCAATTAATTTAACCTTGCCCGCTTATATTTTCCAAAAACAGTCTAAAGCCACTCAATCATACCGTATCTCAGCAGTGGCTGTTGATAATGAAGGTAATCAATCTAATACCGCAGTGATGGTGATTAATGTCTCACCATCACAAGATACGATCCGCTCCATAACATTAACGCCAAATAGTACCCTGGTAGCGAATAATAGCGATGCTTACGTTGCTACTGCATTAGTCCAGAATAAAAAAAATGAAGTACTGGTCGGTAGAGCAATTACGTTTACCATTGATGGATTCCAGTCTAGTGGAGTATCACTGTTTAATATGGATGGCAAGCGTGCTGATAGTCAGACAGTGATCACAGATAACGAGGGTAAAGCTAAGGTTAAAATTACCAGTAAGGTCGTTGGCACCGGTACATTAACCGCAGCGATGAAAAATGGTAATAGAAATGCCATCCCAGTTAGTTTTGCACCTGATATCGCCACGGCAAAAGTAGCAAGTGTTACATTGAGCGGTAATGAGACCAATAAAGCGGCTGATGGTATAAGTCGATTTACTTTCGAGGCATTAGTGACCGATCAATTTAATAATCCAGTACCCAATATTAATGTTAATTGGTCACATGATAAAGGTAATACCGCTATCCTATCGGCAGAACAGAGCCAAACGGATGAGAATGGACGCGCGACGATTACTTTGACCAGTAAGGTTGTAGTGGATGATGTTAGGGTTAGTGCCAATTATAATAACCCCGCTAATAAAGTCGCGGCCAATAAAGCCGTAAACTTTATTTACATTTTGGCTACCGCTAAAGTTGATAGCGTTACTTTAGAAGATAGTGAGAGCCAAAAAATAGCTGATAATAATAGCTTCTTTACCTTTAGCGCCCAATTAGTTGATGGTAACGGTAATCCCATCAAGCAAAAAGGTTTAGAGGTTAATTGGTCACATAATAAAGGTAATGAAGTTAAATTAGCGGCAAAAAGTCAAACCGATGAAAACGGGCGAGCTTCTATTGCGTTATATAGTACGACCGCAGCGATAGAGAGCGTTGTTGTTAGTGCAAGATTTGGTTCAACCAAGAGAGTCGATGCCGATCGTCAAGTGGCTTTTGTTGCTGATGAAAATTCAATCAGAGTGAAGAGCGTGACCCTTAATGATAAAAACAACAGTAAATTAGCCAATGGTCATAACAAATTCACATTTACTGCCTTGCTATTAGATGGCAATGATAATCCAGTCAGACAACGGACAGTCAACTGGGCGCACAATAAGAATGATGAAGTAAAATTGTCGGCAGCAACCAGTCAAACGGATGAAAATGGTCGTGCGACCATCACATTACACAGTACCACCACTGCGGTGAATAATATTATTGTCAATGCAAGGTATGGCGCTTCAGCGGCAGTCAATGCGCAGGAAGTTGAGTTTTATGCTGATACCAATACCGCTCAAGTGGGGGATGTGACATTAGTTGATAGTGAAGTTAGCAAAGTCGCTGATGGCAACAATCACTTTACCTTTAATGCTCAATTAGTCGATAAATATGGCCATCCGATCAATAAAGCGGGTCTGAAAGTGGAATGGTCACACAATAAAGAGCAACAAATCACTTTATCCGCTGAATCAACTCCAACCAATGATAGAGGCATTGCGACGGTTACCTTGCATAGTAGTAAGATTGCGGTCGATGATATTATTGTTTATGCAAAATATAGGGTACCGCCACAGAAACGAGCCGATAAAAATGTGAATTTTATTGGTGATGTTAAGACGGCTAGAGTGGGCAAGATCACCTTAAATGATGCTGAAAATAAGAAGATCGCCGATGGTAAGAGCGGCTTTGAATTTAGCACCCAGTTAGTTGACCATAATGGTAATCCGGTTAAGCAAGCAGAATTAGTCATCAAATGGCGACAAGATAGTGGAGCTAGTGTCAACTTACCGGCAACCAGTAAAACGGATAAAGATGGCCGTGCTACGGTTATTCTGCAAAGTAGCCAAAAAGCCGTGGATAACGTGGTGATCTATGCGGAATATGGCTCCAGTGGGGAGAAAAAATCCGACGCAGTGAATTTTATTGCTGATATTAACACCGCTAAGATAAAAGAAGTCACATTGGATGGTACGGAAACTGATAAAGTCGCCGATGGTAATAATCGCTTTATCTTTAAGGCACAATTAGTTGATAGATATGATAATCCTATCAAGGAAGCGGGTCAGGATATCAGTTGGTCGCTGGAGGATGAAAAAGCCAAAGATGTTCAACTGTCGGCAGAATCAAGTCCAACAGATAAAAACGGGTTTGCGACTATAGAACTCATCAGTACCACTAAAGCGGTGGCTAACGTGGTTGTCAGCGGCCAATATGGTACCGCGCCTAAAGTGGATGCAAACAAGGCCATTAACTTTATTGCCGATATTGCTACGGCCAGAGTGGGGAGTGTGGCATTAGTCGATTCAATCGTTCGTAAAGTCGCTGATGGCAACAATGATTTTACTTTTACAGCCCAGTTGATTGATCAACATAATAACCCAGTTAAAGTGCCAAATTTATATATAAATTGGCAACAGGACAAAAATAATAATGCAGTCATCTTACCGGAAAGGAGTAAAACTGATGCTACTGGGCAAGCAACTATTAAACTGAAAAGTACCAAAACTGCGGTGGATGATATCACTGTCAGCGCGCACTATGGTAGTACGGCAAAACAGGCTGCGGAACTGACAGTCAATTTTATCCAGGTTTCTTTTAGTAACCTCAGAGTCAATGGACATAATTTCAAGATAGATGATGGATTCCCGACAACCGGTTTTAGTGGTGCTAAATTTATCATCAATACTAATGGCGTTCCTGCTTCAGAATTTCAGTGGCGCAGTAGTGAAGATTGGGTATCAGTCCATAATGGAGAGGTTGTTTTTAAAGATAGACCAGCTAGTAACAAAAAATCGGTGACAATAACGGCGGTTCATAATACCGGTGGTGATCCTGTTGAATATAAATTTACGCTGCAAAAATGGTATGTGTATAGTGGTGAGCAAATGAATTGGAATAGGGCAACTAACTGGTGCAGTAGACAAACTGGGAACACGAGGTTGCCAACAGTTAAACAGATTAGTATTGGCAGATTTAAATATGGAATTGGATCATTATGGAGTGAATGGGGCAATACCAGTTTTTATGGTTGGAATAATCACATGTATTGGACATCGACAAAATCGGGTAGTAGTGTTGACAGTGTCGGCATGGTGAGTGGTTTTATCGGTACTAATGCTGAAAGTGAAGAGTTATTCTTTACCTGTATTAGCGATCTTTAAAGGAAGCAAATTAACCCTTGGATCCGATTTAGTGAATATTAGTAGAATTAGATAAATTTACGTTATCCTAAAAAGGTTTATGCGCTAAATATTTTGCTGCATAAACCTTTTGGTTATTAGTTCAAATTAGACATTGGGTAAGATAAATTTAAGGGTATGGGATTTATCGATAATTACTTGCCCGGTTCTATAAATACACAGTTAGAACCGGGATTGTATTGCAGGTTAATTTTAAATTATTTTAATAATATCAATATGTTAGTTGGTTTTTTTTGCGACGGCAGCAGCCTTGACAATAGTAGTAAAAGCATCGGCTTTCAGCGATGCTCCGCCCACTAATGCGCCATCAATATCGGGTTGACTGAAAAGCTCGGCAGCATTGTTGGCATTCACTGAACCGCCATACTGAATAATGACTTGTTCGGCAATGGCGCGATCTTGCTTGGCAATATGGTCACGAATAAATTTATGCACCGCTTGTGCCTGGGCTGGAGTAGCTGATTTGCCGGTACCAATCGCCCAAATCGGTTCATATGCAATAACACTATTTTCAAATGCGCCAGCACCTAGGCTATTTAATACCGCATCGATTTGACGAGCGCAGACTTGTTCAGTTTTGCCGGCGCTGTTTTCTTCTTCAGATTCACCAATGCATAGCACCGGTATTAATCCTTGCGATTTTAATACGGCAAATTTCCGCGCGATATACTCATCGCTTTCTTGATGATAAGTTCTACGTTCAGAGTGACCGATAATAATATATTTTGCACCAATATCTTTTAGCATTTCAGCTGAAGTATCACCGGTAAAAGCCCCAGACAGATTAACGTCAACATCTTGCGCGCCAAGTGCTATCTTGCTTCCAGCTAACGCTTGTTCTGCTTGCGCCAGGTAAAGCGCTGGTGGTGCTATTGCGACATCACAGCCAGTGACACTATTTAATTCATTACGCAAATTTTCAATCAGTTCTTTAACCATTTTTGTACTGCCATTGAGTTTCCAGTTACCCATGACTAATGGATGCCGCATGTTTTCCTCCAACTAAAAAATGTTTATTAATTAATGAGATAAAGACAATCAATCATTATTTCGTTTATGCAAAGGGATAGTATAAAGATGCTATGACTAACTCACTTTGTTTTTTGTCATTCATGTGTGATGTTATCATCATTTAGTGAGAGCTTAACCGGCTCAATAGCGAAAGTAATCATATTATCTTTACTTTTTACTAAAATATAACGGATAGCGCCTACTATTGTTTCATCACTTTGCACCTGATTATGTTGCTCTAACATACGATCCAATACAGCGGTTAATTGGGATAGGTTGTTAATCGAAGTGGTTTTTTCGAAGTGATTAATAATTGCCATAACATAACGTTCGAACAATTGTCGATTAATTTTATAACTGTTAGCACCATCGGGTGGCAGTAAGGTTAGTTGTAGACTTTTAATTTTTTCACTTCCTCGTTCAAGTACAGCGGAGGAGTAAATTTTGTTGTTAATTCGACTGGCAGCGCGAATATAAGGTAAGCTAATATCCTTGCTTTTGATCACTTTAAATTCATGTATTGGATAGTTGGGATTATCCTGGTTATATTTTTGACGAAATATGGGAATAGTTTCATTGAATAAGGCCGCATCTGGTGATAAATAAGCAACCGAAACCTCTGTTTCTGGCATAACGGGTAATTCTTTTGCCAGCACAGGGAAAAGTGGCAATGCTCCAATAAAGATTAATGCAAATGTTAACTCAAATTTGCGATCGTAGGTTTTCATCATCGTTACTCGTCAGTATTAATTTCATCATAAAGAGATTAATTAGGATAAACAAATGACATTACAACAATGGGCACTCTCATTTAAAGGACGGATTGGTCGAAAACCATTTTGGTTTGGTATCGTTATTTGGTTTTTAGTAATGGTTATGACATCTAGTCTACAAATTTATTTTTCATTTTCTCCTTATATTCTGCTGCTATTAGTCATATTGTTGCTCTATCCATTGGCGGCGATTTTTACCAAACGTCTACATGATCGTGGTAAATCTGGTGGCTGGTTGTTGTTGTTATTGTTGGTTTTTTTGCTATTTTCTATTGATGTTAGTTTATTAACACCCTTTTGGCAGTGGGGTATTGGACGATTTCTACCTTTATTTATTGTTATCATATTGTTTTTAGATTGTGGGAGTTTTAAAGGTCTAGATAAAGCTAATCGTTATGGTAAAAAAACTGAGCAAGTTGACTATTTCAACTGATTAATATTTGTTTACTTTCTGCTTACCAATACTGTTCACTAGTAATTTGTCCTGCTTTACGGCGTAAATGTTTATCCATCCCTCTTTGTGTTTTTAGCAGCTGTTGGGTGTCTTTAACCATGTTTGGATTACCACAAAGCATAACATGGCTAGTTAAGGGATCAATTTTTGCCTTTACTGCTTGTTCTAACTGTCCGCTCTCAATTAGCGCTGGAATACGACCAGTCAATGAGCCAGTTTGGTTTTCTCGACTGACAATGGTTTGGATCTTCAATTTTCCCTGATATTTTTTCTCAAGGGTTTGCATTAATGCTAAGTAACTCAGATCTTCAGCGTAGCGTACCGCATGTACCAGGATGATTTGATTAAAGCGCGCTAAATTTTCGCCTGATTGTAAAATAGATAAGAAAGGTCCAATTGCGGTACCTGTCGAGAGCATCCATAGGGTTTCACAATCAGGCAGTTCTGCTAATACAAAAAAACCGGCTGCGTCTTCAGTGATATAGATGGGATCACCAGGTTTTAATGCGGCAAGATGTGGACTGAGTTTCCCTTCTGGTACGGTGACGAGATAGAATTCTAATTGATTATCAAAGGGATCATTAACATAAGAATAGGCGCGTTGGATACGCTGGCCATTGATTTCCAGCGCAAGTTTAGCAAATTGTCCAGCAATAAACGGTTTTATTGGCGCTTCGAGGATCAGACTAAATAATGAGTCTGTCCATTTGTGGTTTTTAATAATTTTTCCTGTTACCCAATTTGCCATATTATTGGCCTCCCAATGTGTCAAATAAAGCATTAATTCTTGGTCATATTATGTCAAATTTAGGCAAAACCATTATCGATAATGTGTTTTAACTATTTAATTAAATTATGTCTCTTTCATTATGATATAAAATTGTACAGTTATCTTTACAAAATAAGTCAATGGGATTCGGCAAGGTGGGTAAATAATTTAATTGCTTAACTCGAATTTTTTTTTAAATTTGTTAGATTAATTGATATTAACGCATCGATTTGCTGGGGCAGTTTTTCTTTATCCCCTAATTTATTGTAAACTTTTTTAATTAATTGATTATTATATAAAATGAGAAAATTAGAACACTTCAATTTGCTATTTATGCTTATTGCTTTAATTGCTGTCGGCCAGATGACGCAGACAATTTATGTCCCGGTTGTTGCAGAAATTGCTGCTTATTTTGGTGAACCTGACGGTGCAGTACAAAGCGTAATGGGCGCTTATCTGCTATTTTATGGTTTTTCACAACTATTTTATGGACCGATATCCGATCACATTGGTCGTCGTCCTGTTATTTTAGTTGGCTTAATTATCTATTTGATCGCCACCCTAATAGCGATTTTCGCGCCTTCATTGCAGATCTTAATTATCGCAAGTGCGCTGCAAGGCTTAGGGATCGGTGTTGCTGGCGTAATGGCAAGAACCATGCCGCGTGATCTCTATATTGGAACAGCCTTGCGTTATGCTAATAGCATATTGAATATGGGAATATTAGTAAGTCCGTTATTGGCACCTATGATTGGCGGAGTGATCGCCTATTTTTTAGGCTGGCAGGCAACTTATATTTTCCTGTGTCTGTTAGGTGGTTTTGTCTTGATCAGTATGTGGAAATGGTTGCCTGAAACATGCCCACCTGCTTCTGAAAAAAGAAATATGCTTTCTGCTTATTATGCATTGTTATCAAATCTTACCTTTGATGCTTACCTGGTAATATTGATTGGCGGATTGGCCGGTGTTGTGGTATTTGAATCAAGTAGCGGCGTATTATTGGGAGGCGTATTAGGTTTTAATAGTATTACTGTCAGTATTTTATTTATTTTGCCTATTCCTGCGGCATTTTTAGGTGCCTGGTATGCCGGACGTGAAGGAAAAACTTTTTCTCAGTTAATGTGGCGTGCAGTATTTTGCTGTGTTGCTGCGGCAATTATCATGTGGTTACCAGGTTGGTTTGGATTTATGAATGTGTGGTCATTATTGATCCCTGCCGGACTTTTTTTCTTTGGCGCAGGTATGTTATTTCCATTAGCAACTACCGGAGCCATGGAGCCTTTTCCTTATTTAGCGGGGGCAGCTGGGGCACTGGTTGGCGGTTTGCAAAATGTGGGTTCAGGCGTGGCAGCTTGGCTATCGGCACATTTACCCCAAACTGGACAATTTAGTTTGGGGATGTTGATGTTTGTTATGTCTATCCTTATTTTATTATGTTGGTTGCCGCTGGCATATAAAATGGATAAAAAATAATTACCCATTTAATAAATATATTTAGAGAATAAAATTAATCGAATATGGCTTCTGTTACACAATGGCAATATGATTTTGGTTGGTGAGAAACGCGCTCGTTAAGCAATGTAGCAGTAATTATTTTTTCTTTATTGTGAGAGAAGCGCTGATCTGCCAGTAATTCAGCTAATACGGCTCTATCTTTTTCTGCTGTATCAATTGATTTTGCTGCTTTGTTTTCTCGGTTATCAGCGGTTTGTTGTTTAATTGAGGGAGTGACCGTCATCTGCTCTTGGTTATTGGTAATATCTGTCAGCGCTGTTTGACTATTATCGTCGTTATAAAGAATATGTTCTTCAATATCTAAAATGGAATGATTGGGATTGAATAATTGGATTGGGGTGAAAGTATCGGATGGTTTTATTACAGTGGCTGCTGGCTCCATAGTTAACTGTAAGGGCTTAGGTAGCCAATCGCTAGGATAACTTTCTGATGGATTAATTGGCATCGCAATGAGATTTTCTTTTGGTATCGGCTGGTAGTTTTTTTCTCCTTCTGGCAGCCAGGTTAATTCTATAGTGTCCCAATATTGATCACCAACAGTGTGACTATTGGTGCTCCAGAATAGCCAAATGGAATAATGTTTGCCGGCTTCCAGATAAATTGTTTGGTAATCTCGGTAGTCGAGTGTATGTGTTCGATTTTTGTCTTGAATATAAACCCGCCCTATATCATCAGCTTTAAATCTTAAATAATAATGCTTGGTTTCTGTTGGCGCCAAAAAGCCAGAAAAAAGCCATAATGTGGGTTTCAATTGTTCGCCATTTAACACGTTAGACTTAAAATCGGCATCAAATTGGTCAAACTTTCTTTTTCCCAACCAATATTTGGGCGAGTCTGCTTGCCACTGTTTGGCATAAAGAGGAGCTTTATTTAACCAATTCTTTTTATTTAATAGTTTATCAAATTGGGGTTGTGTCAGGCTTTTGTTACCTAAGTCTAGCTGACTGAGCTCATAAATGCTTAAATTTAATCCACCCTGTTGCGATCGCTTGGGAACCTGATAGTGGTGTTTAAAAATTTGGCTTAATCCTTATGGATAAGTTATGGTTGCAGTAATGGTTGTTGCACCATGGCCAATTAATTGGCCGTGATGGTTAATAACTTCAGGATCAGAGGAATGCCAGTTAATCGTTCCTTGTTGAAAAGATTCAGGCAACGTTAATGATTCTGTTGCAATAGTTTTTGTCTGTTGCTGACGTGTATTAAAAAGATGTGAATAAACAACATCTTCCCGGGGAAGTGTCAGCGGAAAAATTTGCTTTTTGCCTACTTCTCCTTCGAACCATTCGGCTTTTAATGCACTGGCCGGACGATATTGTGTCACTTTTACTTTATCATTTACATTAATTAATTTATCTCCTGTTGTGATTGACCAGTTAATTGCTCTACCTTGCCAGTAGCTAATTAAATGCAATGGATGTGAAATGCTAAATTCACTACGATGATCAAATAGTGTATTAGCAAGCGCATCAGGATTAATATAACGATAAACAGACCGATCACTCAATTGGCCTAAGGGTGCTTCAAGAATCTCGAAACGCACCAGTTCCCCTTTATTGGCAATATGTAAGCTTAACGATTGTACTGAAGTTGCCGGTATTTGCAGTAACTCGGTCAATAATCCTTGCTCTGTGGCATAAGTGACTTTCAATGCATAGGGATAATTTGGCTGTAGTGGACGCCCTTCTCCAGTGAGTAGATTATGGTAGGGTTTAGGAAGATTGCCTTGGGTGCTAAAAACCGTTAGCTGATTTTGTGGGTGTGGTTCTGTATTTAGTTTTAGTGTTTGTCCATTCTGTTGTACCAGATGACCGGTGAGCCAATAAACGGGTTGATTATGCTGATAAGCAACGGTTTCTTCACTAAATTTATAGTTTTTATGATTATCCTGTGTCACAGTAACCCATCGCTGAAGAGTGTCGTCCCATACTTGATAGTAACCATCCCCGGCAAATCCACCATCTTCACTATCTTCACCACTGATCTGATTGGGATACCATTGATATTGCTGTTTGACAAATTGATAATTTTTCAAAGTATTATAATCAGAAAAGAAGGCAAATACCTGCCCTGGTAATCGTGAACCTAAGCTACTATTCATTGGATCAGTATTAGGGTAGTAATTATGGTTTTTATCAATAGAAAAGTTTGGCAAATATTGTTGAGTCACTTGATTATAACTCCAACTTGCTTGATAGCCTGATTTATAGGGGTAGTGAGGATCGCTTATGTTATGGGGAAGATCCATTGCGTGGCCGATTTCATGAATGAAAACACCGGCGCTCGCACTACCCCCACCTTGCTGAGCACCGCCTAAACCACCATAAGGATCGGGAAAGAAGGCAACATAGCTGATTTCATTATTACCAACATTAGCTCGCCGTAAACGGTAAGCTAAATCATAGCTGGCTGAAATAGCACCTTTAAATCCGCCATTACCGGCATGAGGATCACTGCCTGGTTCGGTTTTATTGCCGGTATAAACGGCATAAAATCCGTCCTTAAAAGAAACAAATTGGTTAAAAGAGACACCAGGGTAGGAATAAAGGTTTAATTGTTTGATTGGTAGTCCAGCGACTATAGCATTTCCCCATTGATCAATCGGGTCATCAATAGTCCAGTCATTGTCAATATGGTGTGCTATTCGCATGATACGCAGAGGCAAATTTAGATCAGCACCAACTTTAGGTTGAAATGCAAACGTTTCTTCCTGGTAATGAGGTAAAGCAAGGGGTTGGCCATTGGCTGTCAGAGTAATCGAAATTCCCGGTTTTATCCATTCTTCTTTGAGTGGGGCAATATAACTGTCTTGATCGTTATGACCCCTTTGGCTAGCAAGATGATCCTGTCTGGGTAAATCAAGCGAGGTGGGTAACTTTTTTTCGCCGGTTAATAGAACACGTCCTAAATCGAGACCGTCGGCGTCATGAACGATAGCGGTAAAATCTGGCGCTGGCGCGCCAGAGGCGCTACTGGCATTAAGTTTAATTAGTGCCCAACGATTTTGGATAAGTTGCAAATACGGATCTTGAGGACGAAGAACATGGGTTTGTGCAATAAAAACATCATCTAGCTTAAAATCAGCAGGAATAGGCTGCTGATTAGCGATAGGTTCTTGATAATCAGGTGTTTTGAGTATGAAGGTTTTAACGGTTGGAAAAAAAGGAATGGGTGGCTGATCGTGTTGTAAAATGACTGCAATAGGAGGGCTGGTATTACCCTCTTTATCGATAGCATGCAGATGAAATTGATCATACCCCTCAAAACTCTCATCGTCAGCGGGTTGATATTCCCATTGTCCAGTTGTGCCATCAATTTGTGCTGTACCGAAATGAGGCGCTGCCAGTAATTGCCATGACCACTCTTCATTGATCATGGATCCTGGTAGTTGACCACGGATAATACCAAGTTTGGCTTGGGTAGAATGGTTATTAGGGGTGGCAATATCGGCCATTTTTATTAACTGATCATAGCTACGATGGGTTTGTAATACAAAGTTGGTTATCTGACGGCCTTGACGATCACTGATTGCCAGATATTCACCGTTACTGTTCCATTGGATCTGGATATCATCACTAGCCATTAGTTTGTTAAGTTTGTTTTTTAATATTTCTGCCAGCTGTTGATTATCAAATTCAGGAGGAAGTTCTAAATTAATATCGGTAAAGAAAAGCGGGGCATTTTCCGCAGTTCCATTTATAGTAAAAGAAAAATGGGTTATTCGATGGCGTTGTGCAGTATTGTAAGCAAGGCGATAGTTCGCAGAGCCAGAGGGTAAGAGCTTTTCCGATAAAATAATCGGTGTGATAGCGGCGGTTTTACCTAACACTAACGTTTCAATAGTTCGTTGTTGCGGGTCGGTAATGATCAACTGGCGATTATGGTAAGTCACTTGCACACCCATCTGTTCAGGTAAATGGCGATTGATATGCTTTTCCATAGCCGCAGCCAGTGTGGTACCTGAAGTAATATTTTGCAGTGGCATATAGGCAAGATCTAATGCTAAATTACCTGCTCTGTCTCGCATACGAATAGAAAAAACCTTGGCTTGACTAGCTACTTGATCGGTAAAATTGAGCATTTGATAAGCAAAAATCATTTTTTGTTGCTTAAAATGCCACTTTTGGTTAGCAAAATTATTGGATGATATTGAAGACGTTTTTGTTGGAAAGGTCGGAGATGCCCTTTTATTACGACTCTTAATCTGATCTTGCTGGTAGTTCAATTCGGTCAAAGTAAATTCTTTATGCCATAAGGGAGTTTCTGTTTCACCATAAACGGTTATTTCCACCGGAGTAGCTTGATTTATTTGCTCTATAAACGGCAGATTTAATTGCCAATTGCCTTTTTGATCATATTTAACATGATAATATTGATTGCCATATTTAATCTGTATAAAAAGCAAATTAGTTTGGGTGTTTACAGTTAGTGATCCAGTGGTGAATATTTCACTTTCTAATGTAGTGGAAATGATATTTTTACATTGATTGGGATTGTTATTAAATTTTTTAAATGAAGTCCGACAAAGTGAAATATTACCGGATAAATTTATATACTGATTTTTTTTTTGTAATAATAAATTTTTTATATTGACCTGTAATTGACTATAGTCTTTTGAAGTAATAAAAGGATGGTTATTCATAATTTATTTTATTGGGTTATTTAATTAATAATCAATCAGATACATCGAAAATCAATATTCGATGAGATATTTGCAGGCAAAATTATAATTGAATGGCTAATATTTTATTTTTTCATAATATACACCTTAAAAAAATAATCACTGCTTGCTATTTTTTATATTATAGGCATAAAAATGACAATTAAAATAACTTGTTTTTTTTAATCTTAGTGAGGAATTATATATTTTATTTTTTATTAATTATTTGTATAGAAGTGATAATGTTTTTATATAAAATAGCAGTAATAATTTACTGCTATTTTATTATTTATCGATCTTAATTGGGATTAATTGTGTTCTTCCCAATCTTTAGCACGAGAAACGGCTTTCTTCCATCCGTTATATTTATAGTTACGTTCAGTGGTTTCAATTCCTGGCGTGAAGGTTTTTTCAATACGCATTTTTTCTTTAACTTCATCCAAATTTTGCCAGAAGCCGACCGCCAGTCCGGCAAGTAAAGCGGCACCTAATGCAGTACTTTCACGAATAATCGGACGTTCTACGTAAGCACCTAGAATGTCAGATTGAAACTGCATCAAGAAATTATTGGCAACAGCACCGCCATCAACACGTAATGAACTCAGGCGCGTGTCAGCATCTTTCTGCATCGCTTCGAGGACATCACGAGTTTGGTAGGCAATAGATTCTAATGTTGCACGAATAATATGGTTACGATTAGCACCGCGGGTTAAGCCAAAAATCGCACCGCGAGCGTAGAGATCCCAATAAGGTGCACCTAAACCAGTTAGCGCAGGTACCACATAAACACCGTTATTATTTTTGACTTTATTAGCAAAATATTCAGAGTCGTTTGCGTCATCAATCAATTTCAGTTCATCACGTAACCATTGTATAGAGGCACCCGCCATGAATACCGCACCCTCTAGCGCATAGTTCACTTCACCATGTGGCCCACAAGCAATGGTAGTTAATAAACCATGATCGGAAATTTTGGCTTTTTTACCAGTATTCATTAATAGGAAGCAACCGGTTCCATAGGTGTTTTTAGCCATGCCCGGCTCGATACACAGTTGGCCATAAAGAGCAGCTTGTTGATCACCCGCCATTTCAGCTATTGGTATACGTGTTCCCCCTTTACCACCAATGTTGGTTTGTCCATAAACTTCTGATGATGGGCGGACTGTTGGTAGTATGGCGCGTGGAATATTGAAAGCATCAAGGATTTTTTGATCCTAATCCAACTCATGAATGTTAAATAACATCGTGCGAGATGCATTAGTATAATCAGTAATATGAACACGCCCTTGCGTCATTTTCCATACTAGCCAAGTATCGATAGTGCCAAAGAGTAACTCACCATTTTTTGCTTGTTCATAGGCTCCATCAACATTCTCCAAGATCCATTTAAGTTTGGTGCCGGAGAAATAGGGGTCAACTACCAGACCCGTATTTTTACGAATATATTTCTCCAATTCTGGGTTATCTCGCTTTAGTTCGGTACAGAAATCAGCAGTACGACGGCACTGCCAAACAATGGCATTATAAATGGGTTTGCCGGTTTCTTTCTCCCAAACAATGGTGGTTTCTCGTTGATCAGTTATGCCAATACCGGCGATTTCATCACTGCGGATATCCGAAATTGCTAATGCTTCAGCTAAAGTAGCACTTTGCGTGGCCCATATTTTTATTGGGTCATGTTCTACCCAACCTTTTTGGATAAATTTGAGGAAATTCACGCTGAGAAATATTAATAATATTAGCTTCATGATCAAAGATAATGGTGCGCGAACTAGTAGTACCTTGATCAAGTGCAATAACATATTTTTTTTTTGTTGGTGTTTCAGTTGTCATAATAATTGTCCAATTTACTTCATAATATATTTTTGATTATTTTTGCGTTTATTTTTTGTTTTGATTTGTCATAGCAGGTAAATGGTAGCCAATCAGTTTGCGATAAGCAAAAGCACCGATAATCGCACCAACAAAAGGTGCTGTTAAAGGGATCACAAAATAAGGGAAGCTACGTCCACCGGTTAAGGCAATATCACCCCAACCAGCGAGATAAGCCACTAGCTTGGGACCGAAATCGCGAGCAGGATTTAATGCGAAGCCGGTCAGTGGGCCAAATGAACCACCAATAACCGCAATTAGAATACCAATAAGTAGCGGTGCTAATGGGCCACGAGGTATGCCATTGTTATCATCAGTTAAACTTAATATCATACAAACCAAAATAATAGCAATAACAACTTCAACCACAAATGCTTGTAGGACGCTAATTTGCCCTGCCGGGTAAGTAGAAAAAATGCCCGCGGTGAATAAGCTTTCCTGTGAACCACGTACTATTTGGTGTACTTTTTCATAATCTAGAAATAGTTCGAAGTACAACCCATAAACGAGAGCGGCCGCGACAAAGCCTCCCAACATTTGTGCAATAATATATGGTAGTACTTTTTTTCTATCAAAATGGGCAAATAACCAAAAAGTAACAGTAATAGCCGGATTTAAGTGGGCTCCTGAAATACCTGCCGTAAGGTAAACGGCCAGAGCCACGCCAAACCCCCAAATCATACTGATTTCCCATAAACCTAGTTGTGCGCCAGCTATGCGTGTGGCTGCGACACAACCCAAACCAAAAAATACAAGTAATGCGGTACCTAAAAATTCAGAGATACATTGACCTGTAAGCGTAGGTGAAGTAGTTTTACTCATATGTTTATCCTGCAAAAAGTATGAATACTAAGCAATAAAATTTGTCTTTCTTTATTATTTCCTGAGAAAGCTCTGAATCAATTTATCGTTAAATGAACGTAAACGGAAATAAAGGATCAAATATTGTTGGATCACGTCAAAAAAAAAAAATGAGCGAAATCGCTCTGATAAAGTGATCGAACTGACATTGTACTTGATGTATTTTTTTGCAATTGGTTGGATAAATAGAAATAATTAAGGTTAGATCGGCATTTATCGAGAGCTTTCAACTAGACAGGCGTAAGAAGGCTACTTACAATCGTAGCATTGCTAAAAAAGGGGACGAAAGAATGTCATTTGAAGTTTTTGAAAAATTAGAAGCTAAAGTTCAACAAGCTCTAGAAACTATTGAGCTTTTACAGATGGAAGTTAATGAACTTAAAGAGAAAAATAATAATTTGTATCAAGAAGTCGCGAGTGCTAAAGAAAAACATGGAACATTAGCTCATGAAAATGAGAATTTAAAACAAGAACAGCATGCCTGGCAAGAGCGTTTACGCGGTCTATTAGGTCGAATGGAAGATGTTCAATAATCGTCCAATATTTTATTGCATTAGATAAAAATAGCAATGAGGGCAAATTTTGTTGCCCTTATTGTTACTTAATCGATAGATATTGAATAATACAACAATCTTTGCTTCCAGCTGGCAAGGTATTAGTCTTCAATATCTTGATCGTTATTTGGCTCATCGTCTAAAAGTAATGGATGCTCGGAAAGAATAATACCGGTATTGTCTGCATATAAATAATCTTCTGTAAAGAATGTAACGCCGCCAAAATTGACGCGTACATCACTTTCTCCGGTACCGTCATTGGTACAACCTACAGGGATGGCAGCGATGGCTTGAATACCAATATCTAATTCTGCTAATTCATCAACCTGACGTACTGCGCCGTAAATGACAATGCCTTCCCATTGATTTTTCATGGCAAACTTTGCCAATTCAGCATCAATAAGCGCTTTACGCACAGAGCCTCCACCATCAACTAATAGGATCCGACCCTCCCCCGGTTCTTCTAGTAAATCGTAGATGAGGCCATTGTCTTCAAAACATTTGACTGTCACGATTTGACCACTAAATGAAGTACGTCCGCCAAAGTTTGAGAATAAAGGTTCTACCACATTGACCTCTTCTTGGTAGATATCACACAGCTCGGAAGTATCATATTTCATAGGATTTCGGTCTATTTAAGTACACGGGAAGTTCAGTATATCTCTATCTGGTTGTTTTTTGCAAAAACATAGCTCATAAAAACACTGAGAAAAATCAAAATGACAATAATTAATTTAAAATAAGTCCAACAGAAAATAGAATATTGGTCAGTAACGCCGCTTTTACCATATTTTCCAATAAAGGTTTCACACCCTCAGCTGTAGTATCATAAATAACTTTCTTTATATGGTTTAATAACATCGGTATAGCGAGTAAGAATAACCAACCCGTCCAGTGTTGAATATATAGCAGGCTAAAGAGTATTAAACAGAAAATTGCGATTAAGATGAGTGCAGCATGATACTGTCGGGCGCCCTTGGCGCCTAATCTAACCGCTAAGGTATTTTTACCCGCTTTAATATCATTTTCTATATCGCGCATATTATTAACATTGAGTACAGCTACTGACAGTAATCCACAAGCAGTTGCTGGCAATAATGTCATCAAAGTAAAGTGGTTAGTATGTAGATAATAAGTTCCGATCACACTCAACCAACCAAAAAAGATCAGCACTGAAATGTCGCCCAGTCCCAGATATCCATAGGGTTTTTTACCCACAGTATAAGTAATAGCGGCTGTTATAGCGATAACGCCAAGTATCAGAAAACCAATAATATCCTTTGGCGTTCTCGCAGCGACTATGATCAGGCTTAAGCCAAATAAACAACAAATAATGATAGTGATTTTTAGGGCAACTTTCATTTCGGCTAGGCTAATAATTCCTTTTTGTATACCTCGTAATGGCCCTAATCGTTGCTCGGTATCACTGCCTTTAACCGCATCACCATAATCATTCGCCAAATTAGATAGAATTTGTAGTGCAGCCGCAGTAAGTAGAGCTAATAATCCAATCGAGAGAGTAAAAGCGCCAGACCAATAAGCTAATGCAGAACCCGTTATAATCGGCGCAATACCTAAGGGAAGTGTTTTAGGGCGTAAACTTTCCAGCCACGCTTGTATTTGGATAGGGTTTCTTGATGTGATTAAATTCATGTAATTAATCCACAAGTATATCGTTATAAAAATAATGGGAGGCTTAGCCCCCCATGCAAGATTATAATCAGCAAAGTTAACGACGCTAGATTATAAAATAAATCGACTCAGATCTTCATCTGCAACGAGTTCATCCAGATGCGTAGCAACGTAATCAGCATCAATGATAATGTCTTGACCATTGCGTTCACTGGCATCGAAAGAGATATCTTCCATTAATCGCTCAAGAACGGTATGTAAGCGACGAGCACCAATATTTTCTGTTTTTTCATTAACTTGCCAGGCTGCTTGAGCAATTTTGCCAATACCTTCTGGCGTAAATTCAATTTTTAAACCTTCGGTTGCCATCAATGCTTTATATTGTATAGTTAAAGACGCATTTGGTTCAGTTAAAATACGGTTAAAGTCTTCTGCCGTCAACGCTTGGAGTTCAACTCTGATGGGTAATCGGCCTTGTAACTCCGGAATCAAATCAGATGGGCTCGCAACCTGGAATGCGCCAGAGGCGATAAATAGAATGTGGTCAGTTTTTACCATACCATGTTTAGTAGAAACGGTGCAGCCTTCAACTAAAGGTAGCAAATCACGTTGTACCCCTTCTCTAGACACATCTGGGCCAGAAGTTTCGCCACGTTTGCAGATTTTGTCAATTTCATCGATAAAAACAATGCCGTGTTGTTCAACCGCATCAATTGCTTGCTGTTTTAGTTCTTCTGGATTAACCAGTTTTGCTGCTTCTTCTTCTATTAGTATTTTGAAGGCTTCTTTGATCTTCATCTTACGGGGTTTATGTTTTTGCCCGGCTAGATTTTGAAACATAGATTGCAACTGGCTGGTCATTTCTTCCATGCCTGGAGGCGCCATAATTTCGACACCTACTGGTGTAGTAGCAACTTCAATTTCAATTTCTTTATCGTCTAGCTCACCTTCTCTTAGTTTTTTGCGGAACGATTGACGGGCAATAGAGGGTTCTACATGGGGATCAGGTAGTCCCCAATTATTTTTAGCTGGTGGCAATAAAACATCAAGAATACGTTCTTCGGCCAGTTCCTCGGCACGGTAACGGTTTTTTTCTATAGATTGCAGGCGTACCATTTTTACAGCAGCGTCAGTTAAATCACGGATAATAGAATCAACCTCTTTACCTACATAACCGACTTCAGTAAATTTTGTTGCTTCGACCTTGATAAAGGGAGCGTTAGCCAGTTTTGCTAAACGACGAGCAATTTCAGTTTTACCAACACCTGTTGGACCAATCATCAAAATATTCTTTGGTGTTACTTCTTGGCGCAATGCTTCATCAAGTTGCATACGACGCCAACGATTACGTAGCGCAATAGCGACAGAACGTTTTGCTTTGTCTTGACCAATAATATGATTGTCCAATTCACTGACAATTTCACGAGGCGTCATTTCAGACATGTTTAAATCCTTAAGATTTTGAAGAGAGTTCTTCAAAGTTAAAATTATGATTGGTATAAATACAGATATCACTCGCTATATTTAACGCTTTTTCTGTAATATCACGTGCGCTCATTTCTGTATTTTCCAACAGGGCACGCGCAGCGGCTTGTGCATAAGCACCACCAGAACCAATAGCGATCAAATCATTTTCTGGTTGAATAACATCTCCATTACCTGTAATGATCAATGAGCTGTTTTCATCTGCAACAGCTAAAAGCGCTTCAAGTTTTCTCAGCATACGATCAGTACGCCAATCTTTGGCCAGTTCAACAGCGGCTTTGGTTAGATGTCCTTGGTGAAGCTCTAGTTTACGTTCAAAAAGTTCAAACAGTGTAAATGCATCAGCAGTACCGCCTGCAAAGCCCGCAATAACTTTATCATTATAAAGGCGGCGCACTTTACGGACGTTGCCTTTCATGACGGTATTACCCATCGTCGCCTGTCCATCACCACCAATTACAACATGGCCATTACGGCGAACACTTACGATTGTAGTCATGAGTCAGCCCTTGGTTATTTTATTAGGGGAGTATGTAAACATACTTTTTAGTTTTTTTATTACATAAAAAGTCTGTATTTACGCTATTAGGAATGTAAATGGGGGATAATAATCATTTTTCAACCCTTACTTGTACGAAGAATACAGCCAGATAAGCCGACAGATTTAGCTCGGTCACGTATTTTTTCTGCTGTTTCTTTGTTGTAAGGCCCAAGGACGACACGATGCCAGTCATCTGTCGAACTAATTCTACTTTCTAAACCTGCGAATGCCAGATTAGCTTTAATTGATTCTGCTTGCTCCAGGTTTTTAAATGAACCACATTGTACCACTATTTTTTGTTGGCTATTGGTTGGTTGCTGAAGCTGGGGTGCGGGTTTTAACCGCAGAGGTGATTCTATTGGCGGGCCATTAATGATGACGCGTGAGCGGGGAACATTATCATTATTAGGTACTTCGGATAGATTAGTGACAGGATTGCGTCTATCCGCATCAATCTGCTCCAGAAGCTGACGTTGTTCATTGGTTAATTCAGTTGTGTTATTAATATTTGATTTAGTTGAGCGATTAAAGTTTGGCAGATCAGTGCCCCGCTTTTCCAGCTCTTTTATATAGCGCCATCGTTCTTCTGGCTTAGGAGGTAGACTGCTGACTGGCTGATTGGTGTTTGGTGTGATTGTTCTGTTAAGCACCGGAACGCGTTTATTTTGCGTAATGAAATATAAACCGCCAATAAAGATAACGACGATGGCAATAGCGACAACAAGGGTTGTTTTTGGCAATCCTTGATTTGATTTTTTCTTGCCTGAATGTTTATTTTTGCGGGACGTTGTGCGTCCTCGTCTTACGTAATCTTTTTGTGCCACTTTTCAATTCGCTGATTAATAAAAAAGTTACATTAATTCATTATAGGTTACTTAACCTAATCACTTTTGACTAGTTTGTAGGTGGACAAACACTATCACAGATAATTAAATGGCAGTCTAGCAATTTTGCATTTTTATCTATTCTATGGCCTTGAATTTTTGCTAAAAGTAGTAACATTGCTTGGCGACCAATTTCAAAGCGAGGTTGCTCGATTGTAGTAAGAGCGGGTTCGCTATATTGTGCAAAGTTGAGATTGCCAAATCCAATAATAGATACATCTTTTGGTAATGTTAGCCCCATACGTTTGGCTTGCCATATAGCACCGATAGCCATAATATCATTATGGCAAAAAATTGCGCTAGGTGGCTTAGGTAATGCAAAAAGTTTTTTTATGCCTCCAGCTCCACCTTGGTAACTAAAATCACTGTTAATAATATATTCCTGTTGCACTTTATTACCTGCCCGCTGTATCGCTTGAATGTAACCCTGCAAACGATATTGGCAAGACAGAGCGGTTTCTGGGCCTGTTATGCAAGCAATATATTTATGACCCAGTTTTTGTAAATAGTTAATTGCGTTAAAAGAGTATGTTAGATTATCAATATTTATAGTAGCAAGTTTGAATTCAGGTACAAATTCATTTGCAACCACTATCGGTGGAAAATCTTTTGCTTTTCTATTGGTGAGTGTAAACGGAATATTAGAATTGAGTAACACGATGCCATCAATTTGTTGGCTAATAAA
The DNA here is from genome assembly GCF_020268605.1 of Arsenophonus apicola. NCBI lineage: Bacteria > Pseudomonadati > Pseudomonadota > Gammaproteobacteria > Enterobacterales > Morganellaceae > Arsenophonus > Arsenophonus apicola. Next base: position 3,211,615 of record NZ_CP084222.1, on the reverse strand, counting down.
TATATCAATAAGTGGGTGTTGTTGTTTTTGATAATGTTTACAATCACCAATTAGTACCATATATCCTTGTTCAGCAGCCACTTGCTCAATACCACTAATAATATCAGGACAAATAGGGTTGGTAATATCGGGTATAGCGACAAAAATAGTTTTAGGTTTGCTTGATTTTGTATTTTTTGTCAGACAAAAGGCATCATAACCCGTTTTCGACGCAGCTTGTTCAACTTTCTGGCGCGTCTTGGCAGAAACTTGATCTGGCTTGGTCAGTGCGCGTGAAACGGTTGCAGTAGACACTCCGGCTGCGTTAGCAACATCCTTCATCGTTGCGTTGTGGTGATTGATCTTTTGTTCCATAGCGCCACCTCGCGTCCTTAATTAATAATAGCGTCGATTTAATCTTTGCGTTTACTTATTTTAAGCACGTTAGCCGCCAAATTTTTAAATAAATTTCTCTGAATTATTTAATTAGATTTATTTATAGATTAGCTTCGCATAAAGCTAATTTTATTTGATTCAATAGGTGTAGATGAGTAATTGCAACGACTAATTTTCGGTCGGGTCTACATCAATATTCCATTTTACTTTTCGACTTTCAGGGTAGGCCATAATTTCAGGTAATATATGCGAAAGAAATTGTTGTAAATAGGAGCGCGAAGGATGTTGCAACAGTAATTGCCAACGGAAACGGCCTGCCCGTTTAGCCTGGATTGCCGGTATAGGACCCAATAACCAAAGTTGCGAGTCGCGCATGTTATGTTGTTCTATATATTGGCGAAGCTTGTTTAAAAAATTAGGTGCAGTCTGGTTATGGTGATCTTCTGAACGGATCATGACATGACTGCTATGTGGTGGCAAAAAAACATCTCGTCGTTCCGCTAGTGTTTCTGCTGCGAACGCGTTATAGCCTTTTTCTAATAGTGTCGATAATAATGGATGTTCAGGGTGGTAGGTTTGTAGGATCACTTCGCCATGCTTACCGGCTCGCCCAGCCCGTCCAGATACTTGGATATAAAGTTGAGCAAATCTTTCTGTCGCCCGATAATCACTGGAAAAAAGTGCGCCATCGACATTCAGTAGGGCAACCAGAGTAACATCAGGAAAATGGTGTCCTTTTGCGAGCATTTGGGTACCGATCAAAATCCGAGCACCACCTGCATAGACAGTTGCTAGCTGTTTTTCTAATTCCCCTTTACGCCGAGTGGTATCTCTGTCAATGCGGGTAACCGGTATCTCAGGGAAAAGCTGATTAATCGCCTCTTCTAACTGTTCAGTTCCTAAACCGACAGGCAGCAGATGCGTAGAGCCACAGTGTGAACATTGTATTGGGATTGGCAGTTGACTATCACAGTGATGGCAACGAAGCTGACGTTGATGATGGTGTAATGTGTAATAACGATCACACCGTGAACACTCAGCAATCCAGCCACAATCATGGCAAATTAATGTTGGTGAATAGCCGCGGCGATTTAAAAATAGCATCACCTGATTATTGGCTGCCAAATGATCTTCCATACGCTGAATTAATGGTCTGGACATACCATATTTTAATGGCTGGCCTTTTAAATCGAGTAAATGTTGACTTGCCGGTTTAGCGTTTCCAGCGCGTTGGGTGAGATCTAGACGGTGATATTTTCCTTGCTCAATATTATAGAGACTTTCTAACGAAGGTGTTGCTGTTCCCATAATAATGGGAATGTTCTCTTTTTTGGCACGCAAAACAGCCAGATCACGGGCATGATAACGCCATCCGTCTTGTTGTTTGTAAGAGTTATCGTGTTCTTCATCAATAATGATTAAGCCAAGATTAGCAAAAGCTGTGAATAATGCGGAGCGTGTACCAATCACAATCGCACTGTGTCCTTTTTGTGCACGCAACCAGACCGCCAGTCGCTCACTATCATTTAATGCAGAATGTAGCACATCCACGGGAGCATTAAATCGCTCACTAAATCGTTGAATAGTTTGCGGGGTAAGACTAATTTCGGGCACCAGGACTAATGCTTGTTTACCTTGCGTTAAAACATTTTCAATGACACTGAGATACACTTCTGTTTTACCAGAACCCGTTATGCCCATTAATAACCAAGGCGTAAATGTTGGCTGAGAACTTATAGTCCCTACCGCAGTGGACTGTTCTAGATTGAGTTTTGGTTTTTCACCACAGATGTGAAAATCAGCATGCCAACTTTCCATTTCTGGCTGGATGGCTAATAGTTGAATTAAGTTTCTCTTTTTTAGTGCTTGTAGCGCATTTTCACTCAATTCATATTCTACTATTTGGTGTCGATAAAGGGGTTGTTGCTGTAATAATGCGAGTGCCTGTTGCTGTTTCGGTGCTCGTTTAAGCTGGTTTAGGGCAAAAATTTTACCCTGCTCAGTGATTTGCCACTGCCATAGCGGAGAAAATGTTGCCGCTTTGCCTTGCCGTAGTAAAACCGGTAGTGCATGAAATAGGACTTCACCGATCGGATGATGGTAATACTGAGAGGCCCAAAGGAGTAATGACCATAAACTATCTGAAAATAGTGATTCTTGATCTAAAACTTGTTCAATGGTTTTTAATTGTTCACAACTGAGTTTACTATCTTGATTATGCGATAGTACAATACCTAAGATAGTACGCTTACCAAAAGGTACCAATACCCGGCAACCTTTAATGGGTAAAGGAAAATTGGATTGGTAATCAAAAGCGCTCATCAGCGGAACAGGGAGCGCCACTTGAACAATAGCCATTATTAAATGTTCCTAATTATTGTCATACATGTTATTTATAAGACATAAAAGCTAGAGTATCACATTATTTGAATAGATTTCATTGCGCTATAAGCAGATTTTCTGTATGATCCGCCACCTTTATTAGTAATCTTGATGGTTACTAATCACTATTGTTAATCGATTTGACGTATGGTGTCTAGCGTTAGGGTTAGATAGCGATACGGCCTAACTAGAGGTTTTCTATGAAAAAAGATATTCATCCTAAATATGAAGAAGTTACTGCGACTTGTTCTTGCGGTAATGTAATGAAAATTAAATCAACTGTTAATCATAATCTGAATTTGGATGTTTGTGGTAAATGCCATCCATTCTATACCGGTAAACAGCGTGATGTGGCTTCTGGTGGCCGCGTTGATCGCTTCAAGCAGCGATTCAATATTCCAGGCATGAAAAAATAATAATCGCTCAATGATACAAGCAAAATCATGCTTATAATATAGGAGTAACACTTCGCTTAATATCGGAGTGTTACTGTTATATAAAACTAAAATAATTCAATTAATAAACAATTAAACCAAGACCATTTTTGCAAAAACTTTAATTATTTACTCTTTGAAAAATAAGGAAAATAATTAATATTCCCAAGTGTCTGGATCAATACCTCTTTGGCGCATAATGATTTTTGCAGCTTCTGGAATTTCATCATCACGCTCTTTGCGTAAATCATCATCATTTGGTAACGGTTGCCCAGTAAACGCGTGTAAAAATGCTTCACAAAGCAATTCACTATTTGTCGCATGGCGTAAATTATTAATTTGTCTACGAGTGCGTTCGTCTGTCAAGATTTTAAGTACTTTTAATGGGATAGATACTGTGATCTTTTTTACTTGCTCGCTTTTTTTACCATGTTCAGCATAAGGGCTAACATAATCACCATTCCACTCAGCCATGGGATACCTTAAGTTAAGTCAATCAATAGAAGAATTTATTTAGTTGCTGTATAAATATAGCCTTAGTTGGCAAAAATTTGTTTAATAAGTTTCTAATATTCTATTGTTTATTGTCATTTTTTAATATTGATAATTATCCCACTACTTGATTTAAACGTAAAGTATTTTGGATTTCCAGATGTATTAACATCTTGATGTCCATTTGGTTATGTTTGATTAGCTTTTCAATTCTTTTAGTGAATGGATATTATGTTAGCTAAACCAACAATGTTAACCATATGTCATTGGTTAAGTGCTATATTAGCAGCGCATTATTTGATGTAAGCTAGCAACTACCAATAAAAAATTATTAAGTTTTTCAGTAGCTATTGAAGATTAGGTAACGCGTTTCAGCGAGTAGCGAAGAGGTAACTTTTTATCATGAATGCAGTGACAGCGAGAGCAGTAAAATATCACCATCGTCAATTACATAAATTTGGTGGTAGTAGTTTAGCTGATGTGAAATGTTATCAGCGAGTGGCTAATATTATGGCAAATTATAGCCAGCCAGGTGATTTAATGGTGGTATCTGCGGCAGGAACAACAACCAATCAGTTAATTGATTGGCTGAAGTTAAGTCAAACTGATCGTGCTTTAGCCAGTCAGGTACAGCAGTCAATACGCCGTTATCAACAGGATCTTATTATTGGGCTATTACCAGGCACAAAAGGGCAGGTATTAAAGTTAGCTTTTTTAGCTGATCTTGATCGCTTAAGCACCTTAGTCGAGAAAACTATTCATGATGATATTTATGCAGAAATTGTTGGTCATGGAGAAATTTGGTCTGCGCGTTTAATGTCCGCGGTATTGGAAGAATTTGGTTTACCAAGTCATTGGTTAGATGCACGACTTTTCTTGCGTGCAGAATTTGCTGCTCAACCCCAGGTAGATGAAACCCTCTCACGCCCATTATTACAACAGCTTTTGCAACAACATCCTAATAAACGGTTGGTGGTGACTGGTTTTATTGCCCAAAATAAACAAGGTAAAACGGTATTATTAGGGCGTAATGGTAGTGATTATTCAGCAACCCAAGTAGGAGCATTGGCGGAGGTTAATAAAGTAACTATTTGGAGTGATGTTGCTGGTGTATACAGTGCTGATCCGCGCAAAGTCAAAGATGCTTGTTTGCTGCCATTATTACGCCTTGATGAAGCCAGCGAATTAGCGCGTTTAGCCGCACCGGTACTTCATACTCGCACGTTACAGCCAATTTCTGTCACTAATATTGATTTACAACTTAGATGTAGTTATCAGCCTGAACAGGGTTCGACAAAAATAGAGCGTGTTTTGGCATCAGGTACGGGTGTCAAAATTGTTACTAGCCATGATGATGTTTGTCTGGTTGAATTAAACCTGGCAAATCAGCAAAATTTTAGCCAAATCTATAAAGAGATCGATTTATTGCTAAAGCGAAGACAGTTGCGGCCATTAGCGACTGGCTTACATCCAGATCGAAAATTGATCCAGTTATGTTATACCTCAGAGGTTGCCGCTAGTGCTCTGGCAGTATTGAAGGAGATGACGGTAGTAGAAGATTTATCATTACGTGATCAATTTTCTTTGGTTGCCCTTGTCGGAGCCGGTGTGGGTAAAAATCCGCTGCATAGTCATCGTTTCTATCAACAATTAAAAGATCAACCGGTTGAATTTATTTGGCACTCTGAAGAAGAAATAAGTCTGGTAGCTGTTTTACGCGCGACTCAAACATCACATTTAGTGCAGGGATTACACCAGAGCTTATTTCGGGCGGAAAAACGTATTGGCTTGGTTCTGTTTGGTAAAGGTAACATTGGTTCTCGCTGGTTGGAATTGTTTGCCACCGAGCAAAAAACAATTTCCGCCCGTAGTGATTTCGAATTTATTCTCGCCGGGGTAGTTGATAGTTGCCGTAGCCTGTTAAATTATGAGGGCATCGATCCAAGTAGAGTATTAGCTTTTTTTGATCATGATGCAACAATACATCAAGATGAAGCACTTTTACTCTGGATGCGGGATCATCCGTTTGATGATCTGGTTGTACTGGATATAACAGCCAGTGACCTATTAGCAAAAAGCTATCTTGATTTTGCTAGTTATGGTTTTCATCTAATCAGTGCCAATAAGGTATCTGGTGCTCTGTTGAGCGATGACTACCGTCAGATCCGTGATGCTTTTGCAAAAACAGGTCGATACTGGTTGTATAATGCGACAGTCGGGGCTGGATTACCAATAAATTATACTGTACGTGATTTAAAAGAGAGTGGTGATAAAATCCTTTCTATTAGTGGTATTTTTTCTGCTACCTTATCTTGGTTATTTTTACAATTCGATGGCACGGTACCGTTCAATCAATTGGTAGAACAAGCTTGGCAGCAAGGCTTAACCGAGCCAGATCCACGAATTGATCTCTCTGGGCAAGATGTAATGCGTCAATTGATCATTTTGGCACGGGAAGCGGGCTATGAAATTGAACCTGAACAGGTGCGGGTCGAGTCATTAGTTACAACTGAAGCGGCAACCGGTGATCTGGATGAGTTTTTTGAAAATAGTATGGTCATTAATGAACAAATGGCACAACGTCTCCAGGCTGCTCAGGAAATGGGCATGGTCTTGCGGTATGTTGCTCGCTTTGATGCCACAAAGAAACGAGCCAAAGTCGGCGTTGAAGCTATTATGCCTGATCATCCTTTGGCAGCTTTGTTACCGGGTGATAATGTTTTTGCCCTTAAAAGTCGTTGGTATCGTGATAATCCATTAGTAATCAGAGGCCCAGGTGCTGGACGTGATGTGATGGCGGGTGCAATCCAGTCTGATCTGAATCGTTTATCACAATTACTTTAATCGCCATAATAATGGCATAGTCATCGTGCTTCCGTATGCATTGATAGCCAACAAAAGCAGAGGCGTCATTACTCTGCTTAGTTGGGTCACTTGTACTGGACAGTTAATAATATTAGCTAGTCGTTCATCTAATAATATGCTGGAATTGCTCCCTAGCTTGAACTGAAATACGCTTCATAGTGGCAATAAGTCAATTATAAACTTTTATAAAGATGCCATACTTTTTGATATAGGTTTAGGTTTGATGATAAAGCCAATATCCGTTATATCATAAGAGAATGGTATTATTTCGCTATTCTGTTATTAGCGTGGAAAGGGTAATTATCTACTGATAAAACTGTTTCAACTTATATAATGCATAAATAAATGTTTGGGCAGTGAAAGTTAGGAGTCTTAATGGATCAACAATATTCAGCGATGCGCAGTAATGTAAGTATGTTAGGTAAATTATTAGGTGATACAATTAAAAATGCTTTGGGTGAGGATATCTTAGATAAAGTAGAATCTATCCGTAAATTATCAAAATCTTCCCGAGCAGGAAATAAAGCACAGCGTCAAGCTTTATTGAAAACCTTACAGAATCTCTCTAATGATGAACTACTGCCTGTCGCCAGGGCATTTAATCAATTTCTTAATCTAGCCAATGTCGCAGAGCAATACTATAGCATTTCTCCTCATGGTGAAGCATCCAGTAATCCTGAGGTATTGGCCAATCTTTTTACTCGCTTAAAAGAAAAACGATTTACTAAAAAGGTAATAACCAAAGCGATCGATGAATTATCGATTGAATTAGTCTTAACTGCCCATCCAACAGAAATTGCACGCCGAACTTTAATTCACAAATTGATTGAAGTGAATAGCTGTCTCGCACAGTTAGATCATGATGATTTAGTGGATTATGAACGTAATAATATTATGCGACGGTTACGTCAATTAATTGCCCAATGCTGGCATACTGATGAAATCCGCAAAAATCGCCCTACGCCGATTGATGAGGCCAAATGGGGTTTTACCGTGGTTGAAAACTCATTATGGGAAGGCGTTCCTGCTTTTTTACGTGAACTTAATGAACAGCTTGAAACGAGTTTGGCGATTAATTTACCTGTTGACACGAATTTGATCCGCTTCACTTCCTGGATGGGGGGAGATCGTGATGGTAATCCATTTGTTACCGCCGCTGTCACACAAGAAGCGCTTTTACTCAGTCGCTGGAAAGCCGCTGAACTTTTTTTAGCTGACATTCAAATCTTGGTCTCTGAATTATCAATGTCAGAAGCAACGCCTGAACTGAGACAATTAGCGGGTGGTGATGATATTGATGAGCCTTATCGTCAGATTGCAAAAGGTTTACGTAGTCGTTTACGTAATACACTCGATTATCTGGACAGTTGTATTAAAGGTGAAAAGGTCTTGCCACCTGAAGACTATCTTTATGATAATCAACAACTTTGGCAACCACTTTACACTTGTTATCAATCCCTGATTGCTTGCGGTATGCCAATTATCGCCAATGGACAATTACTCGATACCTTACGTCGCATTCGTTGTTTTGGTTTGCAATTAGTACGGATTGATATCCGGCAGGAAAGTAGCCGCCATACTGATGCATTAGCAGAGTTACTCCATTACCTTGAGTTAGGTGACTATAAAAATTGGTCAGAGGAAGAAAAACAGACTTTTCTATTGTCTGAACTCAGCTCTAAACGGCCACTTTGTCCGAAAAATTGGCAGCCTAGTGCAGAAACGCAAGAAGTATTAGCGACTTGCCAGGTGATTGCTGATTCACCGGCGGATGCTATTGCCGCTTATGTTATTTCCATGGCGAAAGTGCCATCTGATGTATTAGCGGTAAAATTGTTGCTTAAAGAAAGCGGATGTTCATTAAAACTGCCAGTGGTGCCACTATTTGAAACCCTAGATGATTTAAATAACGCTGAAAGTGTAATGCAAAAATTGCTCACTATTCCCTGGTATCGTGAGATTATCGATGATAAACAAATGGTTATGATCGGTTACTCAGATTCAGCCAAAGATGCAGGTGTGATGGCGGCTTCGTGGGCTCAGTATTGCGCTCAAGAAGCGCTGATTAAACTTTGTGACAAAGAAAAAGTTAAATTAACTCTATTCCATGGTCGTGGTGGTACCGTAGGCCGCGGCGGAGCACCCGCACATTCAGCGTTGCTGTCTCAGCCACCCGGTAGTTTAAAAGGCGGATTAAGAGCCACTGAGCAAGGGGAAATGATCCGCTTCAAGTATGGTTTACCACAAGTGACGATGAGTAGTTTATTTATTTATACTAGCGCAATACTGGAAGCTAATTTATTGCCACCACCAGAACCTAAACCGGAATGGCGTGCGGTTATGGAAATATTATCTGATATATCATGTAATATGTATCGCGATTATGTCTGCCAAAAACCGGATTTTGTTCCCTATTTTCGTGCTGCCACACCCGAGCTTGAATTAGCTAAATTACCACTAGGGTCGAGGCCGACAAAACGTCGTCAGGACGGGGGTGTAGAGACATTGCGGGCTATTCCATGGATTTTTGCCTGGTCGCAAAATCGCTTAATGTTACCTGCCTGGTTAGGCGCAGGGGCAGCATTGCAGCATGTGATTGATAGTGGCATGAAATCAGTGCTTGATGATATGTGGCATAACTGGCCTTTTTTTAAGACTCGCATTGCGATGTTGGAGATGGTTTTTGCTAAAGCTGATTTATGGTTAGCTGAATATTATGATCAGCGGCTGGTTGAAAAACGACTTTGGCCATTAGGCGAAGAGCTACGTCACCAGCTGGCGCAAGATATTAACAGTGTACTTGCTATCTCGAAAGATAAAACATTAATGGCGGATCTACCGTGGATTGCAGAATCCGTTGCCTTAAGAAATGTTTATACCGATCCTTTAAATGTCTTACAGGCGGAGTTATTGCATCGCTCTCGACAACAGCAACAACCGGATCCCTATATTGAACAAGCGCTAATGGTAACGATTGCCGGGATTGCTGCTGGCATGCGTAATACCGGATAAATTTTGTTCAAAACAGCCAATTAGCTGCTTTTGCAGCTAATTTTTGCTATCGCTAGTTTGCTTAGATTATTGAGTGTGAAATACTGACTTATAATCATGGAAATAAGCATATTTAATAATGAAAGGAGTTTATAATGCTAAATAATGTTAGCAGTTATCAGAGGATAAATGATCTTAATCCATTTATAAAAAAACAGATAATATAGGTAGTCGATTAAAACAACTAAAAAGTAGTATTACTAATGTCGTTAAAGATATTCGTAACACGATAATTCCGTCAGATTTACAGTTTTCAGTATCAGCAAGATATGATAAAAATTTTGCAACTCTTTGCCACATTATAAAAAGGAATATCGATATTAAAGGTAAAATTGCGACCAATTTTAGTGGCTATGAAAAAATTATTTATCTAGCTAAGACTGGTTATTTAAAGTCAGAAAGAACAGCGGTGCTTTTTAATACTTTACTTGCCGAAATAAAAAATAATTTAGTCCAATTAATTAACTTAAAAAATAATGATTTTGTATTATCTGAAAATATTGAGAAAAATTTTTTCAAAATAGTATATACTTTTCTTTTCTTTATCAATGGGTAACGCCAGAGAGTAGTAATATTTAAAAAATAGTCACTAGTATTTTTCTCAAAAATGGTGTTAATGATAAACAGTTTAATCTATTAATTGAGCTATGGAAAAAATAGTAGAGCCAAAGTTTATACAATACCTAAATCAGTTAAATTAGTCTCAATCTGATCCTTTATTGAAAGATATTTTTATACAAAAAACCTTGAAAATTATTCCTTACGCAAAGAAAAATTAGACAAAGTGAAGATATTAACAATTGTATTAAACCATTCACTCAATTTTATCTTTCAGACAATGTTGATGGTAAAAAGAAAATTATTGCTGATGTGAAAAAGTTAATATTGCAGCAAGATGAAGAGTTTAGTCAAATAGCAGAAAATTATTTCAGCAATTATCTATGGGTATCGAATAATGGTAACGTTATTAATATTTTTAAAAAGGCCTGGAGCCATGAAAATTATGCTAGCTTGCCTAAAATGAAAATCGCAAATATCTTAACTAGCTAACAATCTAATTGGGTTGATAGCTAAGAAAAATTTTTAATAAATGCTTTTATTTATCTTAATCCATTTTTAGCAGCTACGATCATAATAATTATCTTGATATTTTTAACAATAATTGGTGTCAAAAAAGTTACTCTAAACATCTTCTCTAAAGAGGAAAGTTTATTGTCATTTAGGGTTGCAAGAAGGGCCATTTAGAATGTAAGGAAAGCATTTGCTAACAAACAAGAGGAATAATTTTATCCCATCGTTTAAATGCCTTTGAAGCAATAATCTGCTCATTTCGGCGGATTATTTAACTTGATACAGTTCACATTTATTTCACTCAGCCAATATTATGTGTAAAATAACAGCATATGTGTAGATGCCTACCGGCAAGCCACTGCTTGGCCAGAGTCATTTAATCCTTTCCAGTTAGATAATATGGTAACAATTTGTGTCTATTGAAAATTTAAGAAATATCGCCATCATCGCCCACGTCGATCATGGAAAAACGACACTGGTCGATAAATTATTACAACAATCTGGCACCTTTGGTGAACGTAATAACCTCGATGAGCGTGTAATGGATTCCAATGACTTGGAAAAAGAGCGTGGCATCACAATTTTGGCAAAAAATACCGCCATCAAATGGCATGATTATCGAATTAATATTGTTGATACCCCGGGCCATGCTGATTTTGGTGGTGAGGTTGAACGGGTTATGTCAATGGTTGATAGTGTATTGCTATTGGTTGATGCAATGGACGGCCCGATGCCGCAAACCCGTTTCGTTACGCAAAAAGCCTTTGCTCACGGTTTAAAACCGATTGTGGTGGTTAATAAAATCGATCGTCCAGGTGCTAGGCCTGATTGGGTAGTTGATCAAGTTTTTGATCTGTTTGTCAACTTAGGGGCGACTGATGAGCAACTTGATTTTCCGATCATTTACGCCTCAGCCTTAAATGGTATTGCTGGAACCGATTATAATGAGATGGCGGCAGATATGACGCCACTCTATGAAGCAATCGTAAAATATGTTGCTCCGCCGCAGGTAGATCTGGCAGGTGCTTTCCAAATGCAAATATCTCAGCTTGATTACAATAATTATCTGGGTGTTATTGGTATTGGTCGCATTAAGCGTGGCGCGGTGAAACCCAATCAGACCATCACTATTGTCAATAGTGAAGGCAAAACACGTAGTGCTAAAGTGGGTAAGGTCTTAACGCATTTAGGATTAGAGCGTATCGACTCTGAAATTGCTCAAGCCGGTGATATTATTGCCTTAACAGGTCTGGGGGAATTAAATATATCAGATACCTTATGTGATCCAAATAATATTGAAGCATTACCAGCACTGGCCGTTGATGAGCCAACGGTAAGTATGTATTTTTGTGTTAATACTTCACCGTTTTGTGGCCGTGAAGGAAAATATGTAACTTCTCGTCAAATTTTAGATCGTCTGAAAAAAGAGTTAGTGCATAATGTTGCATTACGGGTAGAAGAGACTGAAGATCCCGATGCTTTCCGTGTTTCCGGTCGTGGTGAGTTGCACCTTTCAGTATTAATTGAAAACATGCGCCGTGAAGGTTTCGAATTAGCTGTTTCTCGACCTAAAGTAATTTTCCGTCAATTTGAAGGTCGTAAACAAGAACCTTTTGAACAGGTTACCCTCGATATTGAAGAGCGGCACCAAGGCGATGTTATGATGGCATTAGGTGAACGTAAAGGTGAACTGCGTGATATGTTGCCTGATGGAAAAGGACGAGTACGGCTTGATTATATTATTCCAAGTCGTGGGCTAATTGGTTTTCGAACTGAATTTATGACTATGACCTCAGGGACAGGCTTGCTGTATGCAACCTTTAGTCACTATGATGATGTGCGTCCTGGTGAAATTGGTCGCCGCCAAAATGGTGTCATGATCTCAAATGGTCAAGGTAAAGCGGTAGCTTATGCGCTTTATAGTTTGCAAGATCGGGGTAAGTTATTTCTTGGTCATGGTGCTGAAGTCTATGAAGGACAAATTATTGGTATCCATTCCCGCTCTAATGATTTGACTGTTAACTGTTTAACCGGTAAAAAATTGACCAATGTGCGTGCTTCAGGAACCGATGAAGCAACGACTTTATCCCCGCCGATCAAAAAAACATTAGAACAGGCGTTAGAATTTATCGATGATGATGAATTAGTGGAAGTTACGCCACAATCAATTCGTTTAAGAAAACGTTATTTAACAGAAAACGACCGCCGTCGTGCCTACCGAAATAAAGAAGTTTAAATAAAATTATTGGCTTTTTGATGCAAACAAAGGTGTTATATAATACCTTTGTTTGATTCTTATTGGTTATATAAAATGACTGTAAAGGATATGGTTTATTGTTTATGTTTAAATCGATTCTATAGCGTGTTATTAGCTACTTTTTAGAATTGAATCAATTATTATGATTAATTTCATTCGCAGTGGGCATGTTTGATCAGGCCGCTCTTGTTACTCAGATCAATTTTTGTAGGGGTTTTCTTGCCATTTTTCAGATTGAGTCGCTTTGTTTTTTTCGATGTACTCAGCTATTTCCTTTTCAGAACGTTGAATACACTTATTTACCCATTTTGGGTCGTCCCTATTTTTTTCTAAACATTTATCCGATCCTTGCTGTGCCTTTAAAAGAAAAACATGAGTATCCCAGTTATTTAAAAAATGTTGGTGTTTCTGACTACCATTTTTTGCCGCTATTTCTATATAGTGTTAAGCTTTATTGAGATCTTGTTGGACACCACGTTTCCCATAAAAGTAAATAACAAAAAGTGAGTCAATAGCGGCAAAGATTTTATTTCCGCCAATACGATAAGCTTTATCATAATAATCTATTGCTTTTAAAATATCTTTTTTGACCCCGTATCCATTTTTATACTTGGTAGCAGAATAATATAAAGCTACTACATTATTAGGATTAATTTCTAATGTCTTCAGTAAAAAATAGTTCGCAATATTACACTCTTCTTCTGCTCTAGCTTCTTGATATGGTTTACCTAATTCAAAACAGCCTACGGAAAATAAAGAAAACAGAGCATAATTACTGTACTCATCGTTTTCTTTTTCTCCCTTTTTAAAAAGCGCCACTACGTCTTGCTGTGTTTTTGGGCGAGGTGCATATTTAGGTAAATCAGGCATATCACGAAGTTCTAGCTCATTATAGTTATCTCCTAAGCGACTATCTCTTGGTGCAAGGTAGTTTTGCCCCCACGCTGGCTCATCCATAATCAGCATTCCCATCATCAATATACGAAAAATTTTCATTGTTATTAACCTAAATTATTAGCAACAAAAAAGACACTATGTTTCTGCTTTATTCGCGGTTAAATCTGGTGCGATAAAAATTGTTATTAAATAAAACCATTTATTTAATTAGCAGTTTAAATAATTAATAAATTTTAAATTGATAATTTTTGTATAATTTTGATTTTATATTCAATTAATAATGAAAATTTCATTTAATATAAAATTTTACTATTTTTTACAGTTATTAGATCAACAAAACATTGCGCTATCATTATACAATCAATAACAGATAACGTTAAAATTAGGTATTATGGTTATAGAATAATATGTTAAATAGCAAAAAATCAAAGTTATAATCCCACTACACAGGTTAACTAAGCCTATTTTTTTTCAAGTCTATTCAATAGATAACTATCACTTTATAACCTGATTATCTAAAATTAAATAGTGTTAAAAGTTTTATATGCCTGATATTAATGGAGATTGCAATAAAATTATTTTCTAATTTTAAATTAATATACATGTCTATTTTTTTAATATGACTAATAATTAGTTTTAAATTTATTTTCATTGCATTAAGTTAATTTTATATTGCATCAATTAACTTAATAATTATTATGGAAGTTTTTTATTTATCATCAATTATTATTTTCTTCTGTTTGATTGCTTTAATAATGATATAGTAGAGTTATATTAATCACTATGGAGAGAATTTATGCTGTATATTTTCGATATGGGTAATGTAATTATTAATATCGACTTTAACCGAGCTCTACAGGTATGGAGTGAATTGAGTAAGATTCCAATTGCCAGTTTGGCGCAAAAATTTGAACTAGATGAAACAGTAAAACTCCATGAATGTGATAAAATTTCTGATTTTGAATTTGCTGAATTTACTAATGAAAAATTAGGTTTGTCGTTAAGTTTTGAAGAGTTTGCTCTAGGATGGAATGCTATCTTTGTTTCATTACGTTATGATGTGATTGAAATTATGACGCGCTTACGAGAGCAAGGCCATCGAGTTGTTATTTTATCGAATACAAATCGTTTACATCAAAATTATTGGCCCTCTCATTATCCTGAAATCGCAGCTTCTTCAGACTTTCTCTACTTATCCCAAGATCTCGGAATGCGTAAACCTGATCTGGAAATCTATAAATATGTTTTACAATCAGAGGGATTTGCTGCGAAAGACGCTATTTTTTTTGATGATAGCGAGGAAAATGTTACTGTAGCTGCACAGTTGGGTATTAAAAGCTGGCATGTTACTGATAAAAATAGTGTCGCAAAATATTTTGCTAACTATGATTTCAGCATCCTTGCCAAAGAGTAGTTATCGATATTGCAGAAATAATAGCTAGTTTATTATTATCTTTGTTGTTATACAGGATTTGTATGATTGCCCTAATTCAACGTGTGACTCAGGCTAATGTGATAGTTAAAGAAAAATGTGTTGGTCAAATTGCCGAAGGTTTATTAGTTTTTTTAGCGATTGAAAAAGAGGATAGTGAGCAGAAAGCTAAACGGTTGTGTGAAAAAATTATTGGTTATCGTGTTTTTAATGATGAGCAGAATAAAATGAATTTGAGTATTCAGCAAGTAGGCGGAAGTTTGCTGGTTGTTTCCCAATTTACCTTAGCGGCTGATACCAAAAAAGGAATGAGACCTGGTTTTTCAAATAGTGCGTCTGCTGATAAAGCCAATGCACTCTATCATTATTTTATTGAACAGTGCCGATCGAAAGGAATAAAAGCAGAAACAGGGCAGTTTGCTGCTGATATGCAAATTAGTTTAACGAATAATGGTCCAGTAACATTTTACTTGCAGGTTTAGTCTATAAACTCTGCCATTATTTATTAAAAGGAGGGAATTTTATGTATCATCTGCGAGTACCAAAAACAGAAGCCGATTTTAAAAATTATTATCAGTTTCGTTGGGAGATGTTGCGTAAACCTTTCCATCAACCACCCGGCTCTGAAAAAGACGGTTATGATTCCACTGCTCATCATCAGATGATAGTGAATGAAGCGGGTCAAATACTTGCCATTGGTCGCTTATATATAAATGCAGATGATGAAGGCGCTATCCGTTTTTTATCAGTCCATCCTAGTATGCGAGGTAAAGGATTAGGAAAACTGATTGCCATGGCATTGGAATCTGTTGCCCGTCAGGAAGGTGTAAAAAGAATTGTTTCTAGTGTCCGTGAGGAGGCAGTGCCTTTTTTTCGTTGTTTAGGATTTAAAAATCGGGGTCCTATTGCAAGTCAGCTTCTTACACCAGTGAAGCACTTTTTGATGATAAAAAAGGTACAAACGCTGGATAAAATTTTGCGTAGACCTGACTGGTGTAATCAATTACAAAAAATTTGGCATGAAAAAATTCCTTTAAGCGACAAGATGGGAATAAAGATCATACAGTATACCGGTCAGAGTTTTATCACCAGTATGTCTGAAGGCAGAAATCAAAATCCACACCATAGTATTTTTGCGGGTAGTCAGTTTTCACTAGCCACTTTAACCGGTTGGGGGCTGATATGGTTATTGCTACAGGAAAGACATTGGGTGGTAATATTATTTTGGTTGATGGGCATATTCGTTATCATAAACCAATTGTTGGTCGTCCAAATGCAGTGGCTGATCTTTGTAATATACGCGGTGCGTTAGATCGGCTTGCAAGAGGATGCCAGGCAGTAGTCGAGTTAGATGTCGATATTGGTAGTGAAAAAAGTGCTCACGCCTCACTATTTACCGGCACTTACATGGTATTAGCTGATCGTAAAAAACAGAAATGATGTGGCTTGCTAGCCATAATGCAAAAATTGTCAGCTAATCGATGCAACTAAGGTTTTTCTTCGTTAGCGGTAGTTAATGGTATTTGACTATCACTTTGTACCGTTATTTCACCTTTGATCATAGAGTAAGCCTTTTTTTCTCCACTAACGGTTTGATAGAATAGTTCTCCTGTCAATGTTTGCGCGATCGGTTTAGCCAACAAGTTGCCTTTAAGTGTGAAATCGAAATCTGCTAATGTTTGTATGGGTAAATTTTTCCATCCCCAATGATTTAATATTGCTAAATCTACATTTATTCCATTGGCTGATAATGAAAAAGCACCATCATTGGCCTGCTGTTGAATATTTGAAGTCAATTTTACTAAGCCATTTTCGACATTACTATTGAGCTCGGCCTTAAAAGAGCGGTCGCTGTGGGGTAGAACTTGTATATAAGGTTGTCGTAACGTAATTTGGTTTAAGGTACCACTACTAGCCATAAACCCGCCTTTTCCCTGCCATAATCCCCATTTTTTTTGTTTGATTAAATCCATATTGGACAAATAACCATTAACATTGGTCAATTCAAAGGGAAAATTAACGTTAACATCCATAAGTAAAGAATTAGTTAATTTAAAATTGGTAATATGTAATGAATTCAGCCAATTAGGTACGACAGATTGAAAAAAATTAAACCAATCATCCGCTAATTGATAACGTATGCCGGCTAATTGTGCGTTAATAATATTGATAGATTGCTGTTTGGTATGCCATTTTGCTTCGATGTTAAAAAGACCTTTGTCATAATAGCCAGCAAGACGGTTTATATGCAGAATATCATTGGCAAATGTCATATCGGCCATTAGTTGACTAATTTGCTGATTTTTATATATTAATTCATCTATATTTAGACTAATTTCACTGTTGGAATGGTTCCAGTTGCCTGCCGAAAGGACGATGTTATTCACTTTACCTGATAAGCCGGCAATGGCCCAATCTTTTCCTTCGAAGTGGGTATCAGTCAAATTCAGCTGTTTTATGTTTAATTTTTTAATATCTAGTAGCTTATTGGCCAATTGGGAAAGTGATGAAGAAAATTGCCAACCGGTATTGGTTAACATCAGTTTTGCTAAGGTAAGTGCTTGATCGGTGTATTGAATAGCGCTTGCATTAATGACCCCATTATTGAGATAGGCAGAAAGCTCATTGATGAAAAGAAAATTAGTTTTATAACTTCCTTTTACAAGCAAGGTTGTTAAGTGAATGTTATTAATTTCAAACTGCTCGGTAGTGAATTGAAAATTTCCCTCTCCAAATGGGTTATGAGCAGTTGGTTGCCAGGGTATTATTCCACCTGTCATATTGTTTGCCGACAGACCAATATTGCCGATTCGATAGCTAACATTCATGTTTTCTAGCTGCAATATTTTGCTATTGAAAGGAAAAATTTGGCGGGAAGAGGGTAGCGTTAATTCACCTTCAGTAACAATTAACCGATGTAACCATGAGTCTGTAAATATTTTTTGCCACTGCAATTCAAAGGTAATTTGTTTGACATTTAGCTTAAAGCTATTTTGTTTATTATGAATAGCAATATCTTGTAATACAATTTCGCCAGGCCTAGTTAGGTGATGACTAATAACACCTATTTTTACATCGTACAGGGTATATTTGCTTAGTATGTCACTTAATTGTTTTGCCCCCCACTGGGTTTGTATGATCAGATATATAAATATAATCAGTATAACAAGCGTAAGAATCAGGTTTTTTAGCCAGCGCAACCGTATGCCCTCTTTATCATTATTGTTTAGTTACAATCTTACTTTATGCTGTGATGAACTATTTGGATTAATATTAAAATAAAAAGAAATTATTTGGCTAATGAAATTTTTAGCATCACCAACAAAAATAGTAGATGGTGTGGATAAACCTATTCTCAGAATTTATTTACCAGGGTTTGAAAAGCTAAAGACATAATTAATATATGGCTTTTAACGGATAAAGAGCCCATTTTAATGGTTAAATTTAAGAATAGTTATTTATCGATTAGAATATACTCTTAAAAATGCTTAATCCTATCAAATTTTTGTTTTTCACTTGTGTTCAAATGAAAAATTAACTTTAATCAATGAGCCTGCTTTTTGTGTTGTGACATAACATTCACTACATCCTTTTTGTTTTTTCATAGAAATTAACAATAAAATGAGGTACGTAAATGTATCATCTTGATGTCTATGGCACCTTTGTTGCTGCCACTTTAGTATTATTACTTGGACGTAAACTTGTACAATCGGTCGCTATTCTAAAAAGATATACTATTCCTGAACCCGTTGCCGGTGGGTTACTTGTTGCTCTCATTCTTTTGTTATTGAAGACAACGTTAGATTGGGGAGTAAGCTTTGACTTATCTTTGCAAGAGCCCATGATGTTAGCTTTTTTTGCCACAATTGGACTCAATGCTAATTTACTTAGCTTAAAAGCGGGTGGTAAAACGCTACTTATTTTCATCTTTGTAGTTATGGGTTTACTGCTAGTGCAAAATACAGTCGGTATTGCTTTGGCAAAGTTATTGGGTCTCGATCCATTGATGGGTTTATTAGCCGGTTCCATTACATTGTCTGGTGGTCATGGTACCGGCGGTGCTTGGGGTAAAGTTTTTACCGAATATTATGGCTTTCAGAGTGCGACTGAAGTTGCAATGGCTTGTGCAACATTTGGTTTAGTATTTGGTGGATTAATTGGTGGTCCGATAGCGCGCTTTTTGGTTCGTAATATGAAAACACCAGCAGTGAGTCAAGATTATGACGATAATAAAGAAATGCCTATGGCATTTGAAAAGCCACAAACAGGACGAGTAATAAGTTCTTTAGTGTTAATAGAAACATTAGCCATGATTGCTATTTGTATGGTGGTGGGTAAATTTATTTCGCAATGGCTATTGGACAGTTATCAGTTTACTGTACCTACTTTTGTTTGTGTCTTATTTACTGGGGTTATTTTAAGTAATAGCTTATCATGGGTTGGTTTCTACCGAGTATTTGATCGCGCGGTTTCAGTTTTAGGTAATGTTAGTTTGTCACTTTTTTTAGCAATGGCATTGATGAGTTTAAAACTTTGGGAACTTGCTTCGTTAGCCATACCGATGCTCATTATTTTACTAATACAAGCGATTGTCATGGGGCTTTATGCTATTTTTGTTACCTTTCCAATTATGGGTAAAAATTATGATGCCGCAGTATTAGCAGCTGGTCATTGTGGTTTTGGTTTAGGAGCAACGCCGACCGCAATTGCTAATATGCAAGCCGTAACAGAACGGTTTGGCCCTTCTCATTTGGCTTTTCTTGTCGTACCAATGGTGGGTGCTTTCTTTATTGATATTATTAATGCATTAGTGATTAAATTTTATCTATGGTTACCCATATTTTCAGCACCAATAATGAATGGATAACAGAAATATCATTGATTAATGTAACGGAGCCGCTGATTTTCAGCGGTTTTTTGCTTAGTAATCAATTGATGTGGTTAATTAATATTAGGCGTTGCTGTATTGTGAACGTTCAGGTAACCAACGTTCGATCAGAGCATTGCTATGGAGCGGATAATGTTGTTGCAAATATTGAGCGGTATTCCTGATTTCCGGCAGTAGGTCTTGATCGCGCATTAAGTCAGCCACTTTGAATTCTGCATTGCCTGTTTGGCGAGTACCTAACAACTCTCCTGGGCCACGAATTTCTAAGTCTTTTTGTGCAATGACAAAACCATCATTACTATCTCTGAGTACCTGTAAACGTAATTTAGTCGCGTAAGTGAGTGGTGTTTTATACAGTAATACACAATGTGAGGCAATATTGCCCCTGCCAACGCGGCCTCTTAATTGATGCAATTGGGCAAGCCCTAAACGCTCAGGATTTTCAATAATCATTAAACTAGCGTTTGGCACATCGACTCCAACTTCAATAACCGTCGTTGCGACTAACAGTTGTAGTTTATTGGTGGTAAAATCTGCCATCACTTGTTGTTTCTCAGCCGATTTCATCCGACCATGTACTAAGCCAATATTTAATTCAGGCAATGCGCGCGCAAGTTCTTCTTGTGTCGCTTGAGCCGCTTGTGCTTCAAGCACTTCAGAGTCATCAATTAATGTGCATACCCAATATACTTGTCGCTTTTCTATCTGGCAGGCTTTTTTTACTCGTTGAATAACTTCATTGCGGCGGCTATCAGGAATGGCAACTGTTGTGACGGGAGTTCTGCCGGGTGGTAATTCATCAATAACTGAATTATCCAGATCCGCATAAGCCGTCATAGCGAGTGTACGTGGGATCGGCGTTGCAGTCATAATTAATTGATGAGGATAAATACCATGCTGCTGACCCTTTTCCCATAGCGCCAGACGTTGATGTACACCAAAGCGATGTTGTTCATCAATGATCACTAATGCTAAGGCGTTGAATTCGACTTGTTGTTGAAAAATGGCATGGGTACCAATTATCATTGCGACTTCGCCTCGTGCAATAGCTTCTTGTTGACTCAGCCTGGCTTTTCCTTTTTGTTTACCTGATAACCAACCAACTTGGATACCAAGTGGTTCTAGCCATTGGCGAAAAGTATTGGCATGCTGTTCTGCTAATAACTCAGTAGGTGCCATTAGTGCAGCCTGTTTACCATGAGCAATAGCACGAATTGCGGCAAATAGTGCCACTAATGTTTTACCAGAACCGACATCGCCTTGGACTAAACGCATCATAGGGCTGGCTTTAGCCATATCCGCTTCAATTTCACTGACAACTCTTTGTTGGGCTTTGGTTGGTGAATAGGGTAATCGTGTCAGCAACTGTTGTTTTAATTTTTTTTCTGCTGGTAGTGGTTGGGCAGAAAATTGTTGGGTTTCACTCCGAACCGTTAGCATACTTAACTGATGAGCTAATAACTCCTCAAAAATTAATCTGTGTTGCGCCGGATGTTTACCCTTTTCCAGTATATTCAGTGGAATATCGGGTGGCGGACGATGAAGAGTTTTAATAGCTTGTGGTAAGCTTATTAGCCCTTGATTAAACGGCGCAGGGATCAACTCATTGATCGCACAGGTATCAAGTAGCGTTAGCGCTTGATCAATAAGTTTGCGTAAAGTTATCTGACGTATCCCTTCAGTTGTTGGATAAATGGGTGTTAATGTATCTTGCAACTCAATATTGTCGGCATTAGGTTTTATTTTATATTCGGGATGAATAATTTCTGGCCCTAAGTTGCCTCGCCGTATTTCACCATAAGCAATAACAAATTTACCAGTGGCTAGGCTATTTTTCATAGCGGTAGAAAAATTAAAAAACCGCAGGGTTAATATTCCTGAACCATCACTAATTTGGCTGGTCATCATTCGTTTACGTCCAAAGACGATTTTAGTTTGTAATATTTCGCCGCTGACGGTCACAGTGCTGCCCGGTTGAACATCACTAATTGTATAAAGTTGAGTTTGATCTTCATAACGTAAAGGTAGGTGAAAGAGGAGATCCTGGATAGTACGAAGGCCAATTTTATTGAGTTTTTCTGCTTGTGATGCACCTACACCGTTTAGTGATGTTAATGGAATAGCATCAAGTAATTTCCCCCGCATGCGGTTAATTCTCCAGAGTGCGTTTTTTACCTGGTACTTTTGTCGATTGCATTGCTGCCCACCATTCATCACAGGCAACAATTTCGCCATGTTCGTTAATTAATGGACGGGGGAGCCCTTTATGTTTTGAAACGGCTGCTAATACTGGATAACCGCCCTCAAAGAGCCATTCTTGTTGTTCTTCTTCTGATAGCTGACTAAAAAGGCTGTCATACATATTGGCATTTTGTCTTTGTCGTTGTGCTTCATAAAGAATTAAGGCAGAAGCAACAGAGACATTTAATGACTGTACCATGCCCATCATAGGAATATGAATATTATGATCAGCCAGTTTGAGAGCTTGTTTGGAAATACCCGTTCGTTCTTGTCCCAAAATAATACAGGTTGGTTGAGTATAATCTATTTGACGAAAATCGATAGCTTGGTTAGTAAGATGAGCGGCTAAGATTTGCATACCCGCAGCTTTGCAGGTAGAGATTGCCTTTTCAATAGTGGCATGGGTTTTTACTTTTACCCAATGATTACTACCCGCTGCTGCCGCAGATAAACTCTTGGTGCTATTTTGGCACCAGATTGCATGGATTTGTGGTATTCCAACCGCATCAGCAGTACGGATCACGGCAGAAATATTATGTGATTTATGGACATTTTCAAGACAAACCGTCAGATCAGGTTGGCGCATGGCGATTATTTGCCGAATGCGAGCATAACGTTTTGAGTTCATAACTTAGTTCCGGTTACGGCTGATGCGTAAAACATCAGGCATGATACGGATTTTTTTCATAATATTAGCTAATTGAATACGATCCTTAGCGGTTAAGCGAATAAATGCACAATAGACACGCCCATCTTTCTCTTCGATATTCATACTTTGGATACTAGAATTTACACTATTAATGGCTGCGGTTAAATTAGCTAATGCCCCTTGGTGATTAATCATATCGACTTTAATTTCAGCAATGAAATTATTATTAACCCCCTCATCCCACTCTACTTGCATAAATTTCTCTGGCTCTTTTTGATAACCTCGAATATTACGGCAAGACTCATGGTGTATAACTAAACCTTTACCTGGGCTAATATGAGCAACTATGGGATCACCGGGAATGGGACGACAACATTTGGCAAAGGTAATTAATACCCCTTCTGCTCCTTTAATCGGTAGTTTACTACGGTTATCACTATTATCTGTAATAACGTTATTTATACTAACATTGCCTAATAAATTGTGCGCTACAACGACACTCATGGTATTGCCAAGGCCAACTTCAGCAAGTAAATCATCCATTGAGTGAAGTTTCATTCTTGCCAGTTCTTTATTGATATTTTCTTGCGGAATATCGCCCAATTTCTTGCCATTACCTAAAGCATGGTTGAGTAAGCGACGACCTAAACTAATCGAATCTTCTCGTTTAAGATTTTTAAGTAGTTGGCGTATTTTTGCTCTGGCTTTGGAACTAACAACGAAATTCAACCAAGCTGCGTTCGGCCTTGCGCCTGGTGCAGTAATAATTTCTATAGTTTGCCCGGTAGTCAACGATTGTGACAGAGGATAAGGTTGACGATCAACGCGGGCTCCAACACAGGCATGACCTATATCGGTATGAACAGCATAGGCAAAATCAACCGGGGTTGCGCCAGTAGGTAATTCGACAATTCTACCTTCCGGGGTAAAAACATAAATTTCGTCAGGAAAAAGATCAGATTTTACACTTTCAATGAATTCAAAAGAATTACCTGCGCTTTGCTGCAGTTCTAGTAGGCTTTGCATCCAGCGTTGTGCCCTGATTTGAGCAGTTGTACTAGATTCTGCTTGTTCTTTATATGCCCAATGAGCAGCGACACCCATTTCTGCCATTTGATCCATATCTTCGGTACGAATTTGTACTTCAATCGGTACACCATGTGGGCCAATCATTGATGTATGTAAAGATTGATAGCCATTTGCTTTGGGGATCGCAATATAATCTTTCACTCGACCTGGCCGAGGATTGTATAAACTATGTACCTGCCCAAGAACGCGGTAACATGTATCAACGTCCTTAACAATAATGCGAAAGGCATAAATATCCATAATTGAGTGGAAGCGCTGCTCTTTCAAGTGCATTTTACGATATATTGAATAGAGATGTTTTTCTCGACCAAATACTCGGCATGGGATCCTGGCTTCTGATAATCTACCATCAATTTCTGCCAATATTTTTTGGATCATCTCTTTTCGGTTACCGCGAGCTGCTTTTACTACTTCTTTAATAACTCGGTAGCGATTTGGATAGAGTGCTTCAAAGCCTAACTCTTCCAATTCAGTTTTGAGATGATGGATACCAAGACGATGTGCCAGTGGGCTATAAATTTCTAATGTTTCTCTCGCGATCCGGCGGCGCTTATCAGCACGAAGTGAACCTAAAGTTCGCATATTGTGGGTTCGATCTGCGAGTTTGATTAAAATGACACGAATATCTTGCACCATTGCCATAATCATTTTGCGAAAATTTTCTGCTTGAGCTTCTTTTTTATCACGGAAATTGAGTTTGTCGAGTTTTGATACCCCTTCAACCAGGCCAGCAACGGTTTTACCAAAAAGCTGTTTTATATCCTGAAAAGTCGCCGGGGTATCCTCGATAACATCATGTAATAATGCGGCCATTAATGTTTCATGATCTAAACGCATTTCCGCTAAAATACATGCCACCGCAACTGGATGGGTAATATAAGGTTCACCACTTGAACGGGTTTGGCCTTCATGTGCATCCCGGGCAACAACATAAGCTTGTTTCAGTAACGATATATGCTCTTTTGGCAGATAGTCCTGAACGATTTGATTGAGGCTTTCAAACAGGTACAAGGCAGGCCTACCTTTTCAGTTAACGACGACCTTCAGCAATAGCAGATACTGCTTGCATTTCTGCTGCTTCTTGTTCCTGTTCTTCTTGACGTTCACGGACATCAAGAATTTGAGCATTAATCAACCCTGATTCTATTTCACGCAGCGAAATAACAGTAACCTTATCATTTTCTTCTTTAACTAAAGGGCTTTTACCTCTAATCTGTAATTGACGCGCACGACGCGCCGCAACTAAAACCAAATCGAAACGATTACCAATTTTTTCTACTGCATCTTGAACTGTTACACGTGCCATAATATGACTCCAAAGATAAAGAAATGACCGGATATAATACTGAACCTTTACTCAGTCTGCCAATAATTTATTAATTAAAGTATTATGTCGCAGAACCTGACGTTCTAAACGTAGACGCTCAGATCGAATAATAGATTGTAAATCTCCTAATGCGGTATTGAAATCATCATTAACAATAATGTAATCATATTCGCTATAATGTTTCATTTCAGCAACCGCTTGTTCCATCCGCCGATTAATCGTTTCTTCGCTATCTTGCCCACGACCCCGTAAACGGCGTAGTAACTCATTTTTAGACGGTGGTAAGATAAAAATAGTGCGAGCTGAGGGCATTTTTTGGCGAATTTGCTGTGCGCCTTGCCAATCGATATCTAAAAATACATCGACACCACTATTAATAATTTCTTCGATAACTGCCCGAGAGGTTCCATAATAATTGCCGAAAACGCAGGCATATTCAAGGAAATCATTGTGCTCAATCATTTGCTGAAATTTGCTTTCAGTAATGAAATAGTAGTGTTCACCGTTTTTTTCACCAGGGCGTATCGCTCTAGTGGTATGCGAAATAGAAACTTGTGTGTCATATAGAGGCTGAGTTTTTAATAAAGCCTGAATAAGACTCGATTTGCCTGCACCACTTGGGGCAGACACAATATATAACGTTCCTTGGATCATGATGATTTCTTGATTAACTGGCTAATTAATTAATAAAATTTTAAAAAGTACAAAAGCTCTTTAATAGTATACACATGCAATCAGTAACATACAGCTTTAGTAACATTTTTAATGAAAGATCTGAATTATTTTTGAAAATCATTACCATTTTTGCGAAGCGCTTTGAGAAAAAATAATTAATGCATATCTTCATAATTATTTTCTATTTACCACCTCTCAATAATTGGAATTGTATATTGAACGTATTGCCGTGAATGGAATAAATAGATGATTAAAATTATGCATGGATGCTGTTTATTATGAGATCTTTTATTTTAGTTTCAGTTTACTATCGTCGACGCTTTTTTTTATTAATGATGTTATTAAATATAAACTCAGCAATCGCGGAAAGTATGCAATGCCCGGATTGGCCTGAAGTAGTTTTACATAGGGAAATCAAAGCAATTAATTCAAAATTAAAACGCTGGAATAAAGCATATTATATTAATGGCCAAAGCTTGGTTAATGATGAAACTTACGATCAAATTTTTGCGTTATGGAAACATTGGTCAAATTGTCTTCGTCTCCCACTAGATAAAACGCATTTGCTTTCTTTACCCGTTAAAGGAAGAAAAATACACCCAGTTGTTCATACTGGCTTAAAAAAGATAACCACTGATGAAGTGCCTCGATGGATAGCGGGTCGCCATGAAGTTTGGTTACAACCTAAAGTCGATGGTGTGGCTGTTACGTTGGCCTATCAAAAGGGTAAATTAGCTGCATTAATTAGTCGGGGTAATGGTATAGAAGGAATTGATTGGACAAAAAAAGCCCATTTTTTGCCAGCAATTCCCAAAACGATTCCAAATCATGCTACGCAATTAATTTTACAAGGTGAATTGTTTTGGTATCAGTCTGGTCACCAACAAGCCATTGCGGGTGGAGCTAATGCCCGCAATAAAGTTGCGGGTTGGTTAATGCGTAAGAATTTATTGGTTCAACAAGAGAAACAAATTGGCATATTTATTTGGAGTTGGCCTAATGGGCCGTCGAATATGCAAACACAATTTGCACAATTAGAAAGATGGGGTTTTCCCTTAACCAAACGTTATTCTCATTTAGTTACTAGTGTTGATCAAATTACACAATGGCAACGCTATTATTACAATCAACCAATGCCTTTTGTAACAGATGGTATTGTATTAAAACAACTGCCATATAGTCTAGGCCAATACTGGCAAGTAGGTATAAATAATTGGTCTGTTGCTTGGAAATATCCGACACAAAATAGTATTGCTCAAGTTAAAACTATTAAATTTAATATAGGAAGAACTGGCAAAATTAATCCTATCATTGTTGTTTTGCCTGTGAAAATAGATGGAAAACAGATCCGTCATATTAGTATGGGTTCATTAACCCGTTGGCAAGCGATGAAAATTTTGCCTGAAGATGCAATACAAATATCATTATCTGGTCATGGGATCCCTAAATTTGACAAGATTGTTTGGCGAATTAAACAACGGAAAATGCTGTCGGTACCCGAACAAAAAAACTATCACCAATTAAGCTGTTTTCATTACTCAATCAGATGCGAAAGTCAGTTTGTTGCTCGTTTAGTTTGGTTGGCGAAACAGCTTAAGATGGAAGGGATCAATGAAAAAGGCTGGTTAGCTTTAATCAGAGCGGGGAAAATAACCAATTTAATGGATTGGGCTAGTTTAACATTGGAACAAATCAATGAAGTGGCAATGTTTAAAACGAATAAAGGAAAATTTATTTACCAACAATTTTTATCAGCGCAAAAACGCCCTTTTCCTGAATGGGTAAAAGGGTTAGGAGTACCTGTACCAGAAAAGTTTTTTAGCAAAATAACCTATTGGGATGATTTATTTTCTAAAGAAATAAATAGTGCTATCTTGTCGCGTAAACAACAAAAAAAATTAGTGCAATTTATTGAGAATAAAGATGTTAAACAGCTAGTAAAGGTTTTGGGCCAAATTAAAATAAATGGATTTTTTAATCAAAATTAGTCGAAGTAATAACATGCTGATTTAATTAGATATATGGAAATCTTAATCATTATTCTCATAATTAAATACAGGTAATCCTAATCGATAACGAATGGCGAGTAGACGTGCGGTTAAACCGGCTATTAAGGTAATGATAATAACCATATCTTTAGGTAATGGCGTATGTAGTATTAAGCCGATATAAAGCCATGCCGCAGCAAAAGAGATGCCAGCATATATCTCTTTTTGAAAAACAAGCGGGATTGTATTACATAGCATATCGCGCAGCACGCCACCGAAAACACCTGTTACTACGGCTGCAATAGCGGCGATGATATAACTATAATTCATATCAAGCGCTATTTGAGCGCCAATAATGGAAAAGACAATAAGACCAATGGCATCCAAAATTAAAAATAATCGTCGTAAATGTTTCATCATTGGCGCAATCCAGATAGTAATAACAGCGGCACAAGCAACAATAACAATATATTCAGGATGTTTAACCCAACCAAGAGGATAGTGTCCTAATAAGATATCGCGTACGGAACCACCACCAATTGCGGTTGCGGACGCAATAATAATAACGCCAAAAACATCCATTTTGCGACGACCAGCGGCTAAAGCACCTGTCATGGCTTCAGCTGTAATACCAATAATATAAAGTATGCTAAGTAACATAATGATTTTTTAGATATGACAAACCTTAAGGTTTAAAGTTGTATTATAAAAATAAAGTATTGACTAATATTTTTGTGGTGTTCACATAATTACACTATTTTTTATCGTCCACGACAAAAGAATGCGGATAATAAAATGACTTACCAAGAACAGCAAATTACTTTTGATAAACGCAATCACCAACTGACTAATATAAATGTATGGACATCAGATAGCCAGTGGATTGTTTTTGATATACGACCAAATAATGCCTCTTTTACTGGATTAACGATAGAAAAAGTTAATATTAAAACGCAACAACAAAAACAGATCTATTGCGCCAAAAATGGCGCATATGTTGGTGTTGCTACCGTAAGTAGTGAAAATCCACCTAGATATGCTTTTATTCATGGCCCAGAAGATCCAGACGAAAATTGGCATTATGATTTTCATCATCGTCGGGGGGTGATTGTCAGCGATATAAGAACTAATGTAGCCGAAAATATTGAAGCCATGTGCATTACGCCGCCTTTTTTAGCGGGCGCATTGAGAGGAGGCACTCATGTTCATGTATTTAGTCCAGATAATAGTAGGCTTAGTTTTACTTACAATGATCACGTGATGCATGAGTGTGATCCGGAGCTTGATTTGCGTAATGTGGCGATTGCGATCCCTTATCATGCCATTAATGTCGGAATTTTGGGTCACAAAAAACATCAACGTGAGTATAGTGGCCATTATTATTGTGTTGTGATCAGCGAAACAACGCCGAGACCAAAACCGGGTAGTGATGAAATCAGCCGTGCTTATGAAGAAGGTTGGATTGGTCAAAATGGGTATCAGAGAGCTAATGGGGAAAAGCAACGTTGGGCGATTGCATTTATTGGTGACACTTACTCACTAGATGGAAAAGTCGCAGCCGAAATTTTTATAGTTGATTTACCTGAATCTGCTGAGCAGTATGCTATTGCCGGTGATAAGCCAATCCAGGGTACCGAAACTAGCATGCCAGCACCACCTAAAGGGATTAAACAGCAGCGTTTAACTTATACTCATCAACTTAAGTATCCAGGGGTAGTTAATCAGCCGCGCCATTGGCTGCGCACTTCAGCAGATGGAAGTAAAATTGGTTTTTTAATGAAGGATGATAGGGGCATTGTACAATTTTGGTTGGTTTCTCCGGTTAGTGGCGCCATGGAGCAAATTACCCAGTCTGCATGGGATATTAAGTCAGCATTTAGTTGGGATAGTCAAGGTCGGTATGTGGCGTTTATTTGCGATAATAGCTTGATGTTATGTGAAATTCCTGGCGGAAAACTGATTCGTTTGACGGGGCGTAGTGATATGCCACCCTTAGGTGATGCAGTGGTTATTTCTCCGGATGACAGCAATATAGCTTATTTGCGTAATATTGATGGCTATCAACAAATTTTTATTGTTGCGACCGGGATTGTTTGATTTGAATTAGCACTATTTTGTTATCCAATTGAGTTATGTCTTACTGCCATATAGTGAGTTTAGCTTATGTTAATCGAGGGATATCTCGCTTTCTATTCTTAATAACTAATTGATAAAAATTGTATTTATGCAAATAAATACACTAAGTTTATACAACAGAGTATATTCTTTGTTTATTATAAAAATTATTTTTTTATGTGATATCCCGTAGCACTATTAATCATCAGAAATGATAAGTTGCACTTAACATAATATCATGGGTCCTAACTTGAGTTTTTGAATTAGTTTTTACGCCTTCTAAATTGAAATAATCTACTTCAGCCTGGCCAGCATCCAGATACTTATAGCTAAGGTCGAATGAAAAATCTTGATTAACCATATATTTGATACCTGCGCCAGCACTCCAGGCAAAGTTATTGGTGGCATGAGAACGTGTTTGGAGAGTTTCGGTGCTAATTCCCCCTCCGGATATACCCAGCGTTGCTATTGGAGATGTTTTTTGGCTTATATAAGCATAACCTAAGCCAGCAGAGAGATAAGGAGTGAAATCAGATGGATTTTTAAAATCATAATAAGCGTTAAACATTAATGTATTTGCTTCTATTTGATTTTTTAATTGTGCTTCTAAAAAAAAACACGGCATTTTCTTGAGATTTTGAATAATTATAATCAGCCTTTGCCCGGCTAGTAAAGTCTAATTCAGCTCTAACGGGAAGTTTAAAATTATCATATAAAATCATAGCCTAAAGCGAGGCCAGTACCTAATACGGCAGTTCTATGGTTGTCCCCTTTTTGTTTCTCAGCAAGGTTGGTTGATAAATCGTTAAGTGGATAAAATTGGCCTGACATTTGTAGAATCGATGCACCCATTTTTGCACTGATATAAACACCATTTTTACTTTCATTTGCCAACACAGGAGATGGAATGATGCTGATAGTAATTAAAGCCATAAGTGTTTTTTTCATTATTTATTTCTCAAGTTAATAAAATAAAAAAGTTGTTTCAATCTAATAAAATAATGGTAGCTCATATGTTGAAAATTGGTATAAATAATGATTGGATAAAATATGTTTAGGTTTCCTTTAATATAATTCGGCTATTAAATTAAAGTCGGCTATGAGTGCTGATTTTAATAATGCAAGCTTTTACTTATTGATAAATATAAAAAACTTCTATCACAACTAATTGAATATTTATTTTACCTATTTTATTAATTTCAGTATTTAAAGTCAGGTTAATTTTCTGCTTAAAAATTAAGTGTGGCAGTTATGGAATCAATGTTAATTTTTTGCTGATATTTGCTGAGTGGCATTTGCGACTTGATCATTTTCCCAATTTTGAACGCGTTCTTTTGGGGAGGGGAGCGATACAACTTTTTCAATCTGAAAATAATCATATGGTAGTAAAACGGTATCAAGTAGCGCAGAAAAAGGTAAATCAATCATGGCAAGCGGTTTTATCACCCAGCCGGTATCGCTATCTTTAAGTATTCGGCTATCGGCTTTGGTGCCTGAATAGTAACCTTGATGAGGTCCAACATGGGTCATAATACTTGAGCAGCCGCTTAACAGTATCAGGCAACTGAAAATATTTAAACAGATAGTATAGATAACGAGGATTAATCTTGTCATTAAAGGTATAAGCCTAGCTTCTCCAAGCGAATATGAAATTTTAATGATAAACATTAATGGTAAAAATACCAGCATGTGAATAGAAATAAACCTTTTTAACCATTATTTTCTGTTGTATGTCCAAGATAAAGCACAGTTAATAGAAAATGGGTTGCAGAAAAGTTTATTTTCCTTTGCAATGGATGATTGGTTTAAAGAAATTGATTAACAATTTCTATATTTCTTTAGGGTTAGTCCATTCTTTGTTTTTTAAAATATGGCAGATAAGGATACTCTTTGCGGTTGAAATTTGATTAATCGGTAAAGAGAAGGATAATAATAAATGTTAAGCATGTTTAGCTTTTCTTGATAACTTATCCAGTGAATCGTTTTTTCCATCTTTTTTATAACGTGTTTGTAGATTTAAACGTCAGCATCTAACAACATCAAGTACAGTATTAACTTTAATGCTTCTTATTCTGTCAACCTTGATAGCTGGATTATTAATAAAATGATTAGATTATAATTTTAATTAAATTGAAAAATAATTGTTCGAAATAGTGGTAAAAATATCAATTTATTATTTAATTAACAGAACACTGAATATGTTGTAATAGTTACGGTGTTAAAGAGCTCGGAAAATAGATCATTTCATTTAGCAATACCCTTGAATATGATCCCGTTAACTTTACAATTCAAAGTCCTCGTTATTATTTTATCACCTCTTATCTTGTATATGATAAGAGGTTTTTTTATCATAGATAGAATTATATTGTTTAGTATATTTAATAAAGCTATTTAACTTATGCTATTGATAGGCAATTTCAATTTCATCCGCTAAAATCGCGATTCCTTGTTCTATTTTTTCCAGTGGTAGAATATAGTTCATTCGCATGCATTGATGCGAATGAGGCCATTGTCCATTAAGTCCTGGGAAAAAATAATCCCCCGGCACCATTAATACACCGCGTTTTTTAAGACGTGAATAAAGTGTTTGACTATTGATCGGTAAATTTTTAAACCAAAGCCATAGAAATATTGCGCCTTCGGGCTTATGGATCAGACAGCGACTCTCGGGTATATAACGGCGAATAATTTTTACGGTTTCAGTAACGCGTTGTTGATAAAAAGGTTTTATTACAGTTTGTGAAAGTCTCAATAGATCATTACGTTTAAGGATCGCTAGCATTAATGCTGGGCCTATACTACCAGGGGATAAGCTAATGATGCCATTCATGTTACTGATAGCGGTGATAATAGATTCGTTTGCAATAATAATACCGCAGCGACAGCCAGGTAATCCTAATTTAGATAAGCTCATAGATAGAATAATATTTTCATTCCAGATTGGTGTTGCTTGATTAAAAATAATACCTGGAAAAGGAATACCATAAGCACTATCAATTAAAAGAGGAATAGCATGCTGTTTGGCCAAAGCATCTAATTGCATCATTTCTTCATCGGTAATGACATTTCCAGTCGGATTGGTGGGTCTGGAAACGCAAATAACACCAATATCATCGGTTATTGTTAGCGATTCAAAATTAATTCGATATTTAAATTGACCACTAGGCAGGATGTCAATTTGCGGTTTATTGGCAACAAAAATATCATCATCAAGTCCAGTATCGGCATAACCTACATATTCTGGTGTTAAAGGGAAAAGAACTTTCCGTTTAATTCCTTGTTCACAACGGCCTGCTAGGATATTAAATAGATAAAAAAAAGCGCTCTGACTGCCATTAGTCAATGCGATATTTTTAGCGCTGATATTCCAGCCTACTTGCTCATTTAACGTATTTGCTAATACTTCCAGCATGGCATCTTTTCCTTGCGGGCCATCATAGTTGCATAATGCTTCATTGAGCTGGCCATTTTTAGCCATATCTATCAATAATTGCTGAAAATATTGATCCATTTCAGGAATGTACGCTGGGTTACCACCACCAAGCATAATGACGTTAGGTGTGCGTAAGCCCTCATTTAGATCTTTCATTAAAAGAGAGATACTCGATGAACTGGAAAATTTTTTACCAAATTGTGAATGTATCATGCTTTTCTTCATAACTGTGCAAATGACTAGTAAACAAACCAGCACAATATTCTGTTATTATTAATAGAATAATGGGTTGGTTAACAAATTAATGCCGAATATTATAATTTTTTATATTTATGTGATTATAAATTTATCATAATGATATTTTTATTACTCGTTTTTTTTCTGCCGACAAATACAATTGCTTAAATGGTCGTTAACCATACCGGTTGCTTGCATAAATGCGTAACAGATGGTGCTACCAACAAATTTAAAGCCACGTTTTTTTAAAGCAAGAGAAAGATGATTAGAAATAACGGTATGAGTAGGTATTTCACTTTGATGTTGCCAATGATTGATTTGTGTTTTTCCATCGACAAATTGCCAGAGAAATTGACTAAAATCCTCACCTGATTGGATCATCGCTAAGTAAGCTTGGGCATTGGTAATAATAGCATTGATTTTCATGCGATTACGCACGATACGGGGTTCTTGCATTAGACGATCAACATCCTGCTGAGTCATTTTGGCAATTTTAACTGGATTAAAGTGGTAGAAACAGTCACGATAGCCAGCACGTTTTTTCAAAATAATATACCAAGAGAGTCCGGCTTGTTGTCCTTCAAGGCAAAGCATTTCGAATAATTTATGACTATCTTTTTCTGCTTTTCCCCACTCTTGATCATGATAGGCAATATATTCCTCATCGGCAGTTACCCAATGGCAACGTAGTGGTGTCATTACTTTATTACTCCTATTGTGAGGTATCGATCTATTATTCGATATTAATAAGTTTATGATAAGGATTTTAACAGTAGCACTATGACTTGCTGTGACAATAATAGTGGTAATTTTTCTTTAAGATATGGGGGGTATTAAATAGGCAATGCATTTTGATTGCGGAAAATAGCTATTTAAATCAATTGGGAAATAGGTAAATTGTCATTTATTTTACATTTTGTAAGGTTGGCAAAGCGTTATTTAAATAAGTCTTTGATACTTTGTTATTATGACCATTTTTATTGGTTAGTAAAAGAACATTGATTTTATCATTTAAATGTTAAAATTAACCATGTGTTAGCTAATTAACCTTTTTATATACAAAAGGTTATAATAAATACATCAACTGCGAAATTAGTAATTGATTATTTTAATCAAGATTATTTAATTTATTTTTTAGTTATTTTAATCTTTAATGAATGTAATTTGAGCTTGTTTAGCTAAAAACATTTTTTTAAATTGCCATTCAATAGCTGCCGTTGCTCCTTGTGCTTTCAGCTTATTTTTAACCATAAGCCAAAAATTGGCATTATCAGTATAAATAATAATTCTATGAGCATTAGCCAGTGCATAATAATAAACAGGAGAGGTTTGTTCAGCAGTGGCAGGAAAAAACGTTGAATATTGCCATTTTTGGCCACTATTAAAAGAAGCGTTGATCTTCTGAATATGACTAATATTTAACAGGGCAGAATGGTTAAATTCACGACTTTTTTTGTCAAGATCCATCAATGCTGGCTGTGGCCGTGAAGCGCAGCTGGTTAGCGTTAATAATGTCAGCATTAAAAATAATATTTTCATGTTAATCACATCTGTTTATTCAACTTTACTTTAACGGGGTGATTCATATTGAATCGTTTTACTGCAATATTTTATTCGACGCTAATAAACAAAGATTTGTTATATCACAACGTTATGTTAATTATCTTGAGAGAAAATAAGTAAGTAAATATCATATCTTACTATGTTAACGTATGGAAGCGAGTGTTTTTTGAGAAATGAGTTAGTGAAGTTGAATTTGTCCCTGTTAAGTATTAATAACAATAAAACATGGTATGAGTTTATTTGTAATAAAGTGAAATAAACATTGATTCTTTTGCCTCCTTTGATTCCAACTAATTGACTATTCTGAAGAAGTTTCATAATAGATGATAATAACGGTTTTTATTATTCCATGATGTGAATAATAAAAGCTAGCCAGCAGCACATAGTGATGTAATTAATAGATTGAATAACTAATATCGTTAAATTTTTTGGCTTGAAATAGTATTTTTTATATTAAGAACAATCTTATTACATTATTTTCTTAAATTGAAATTGCCTTTGTTTATTGTATTAAAGATTATTTTTTACTGACTCTAATTTAGTCATTATCATGACTATTCATTTATTATTCTATTTTTATTTATTTTTTAAATAGTTATTTATCGCTATTATTTTTAACAAAAAATTAACATAATTTTTTGAAAGAATATATAATAAGAAATCTATTGTAATTTATGTAATTTTTAAGGTAAGGATTAATGAAAGTATCGGCTAATGTTTTTAATCATAATTATATTTCAGTTGATGATAAAGTTAGTAATAAAAACAGACTGTTAAAAAATAATGACGAAAACATGGTGACTAACATACAGCCAGTGGCTGGTAATTTTGCTGAAAAAAATGCTAATGTTAATAGTCTTGATTCGGTAATAAATCATAACATTATTAAAGAGAGAGAAATTAGACAGGCAAGTTTACCAGAGTACCATAACTCAATTAAAGTTGATAAGCTGATAAATTTAATTATAAAAATAATAAATAATATTAATAAGCAAATCGATATCAAAAATACTAATGAATATATTGAATTAAATACACAAATTTATAAATTAAGAAAAAAAATATCAAATGATAAAATATTAGCTTCGGGATTAGAAGACCAAATTAATGTTAATAATTTATTAAAAAAAGAGATACAAGCACATGAGTATGATTTGGCGATCTATTCTAGAATTTTAATTTTAGCACAAGAATCGACAACGATAAATCAAATATATAATATGGGATATCAAATAAACTCAGAGCCTCTATCTAGTATAAAGGGTAAAATATATGAAATTTCGAATATTATTTTATCATTTATTGATATAAATGAAAATGAAAGCGAAGAAAATATTAATAACCAAAAAGAATCATTGATCAAAAAGTTAGATAATTTTCTTATATCAATAGATTCTTCACATTTATTAGTTGAAAATCAATTTTTAAATACTGTGGAAAATGATATTAACAATAAACTTAATAATATATCATCTACACCTATTAGATTTGAGTTAAATAAAATTTATCAAGAAGTAATTAATTCTTATTTTGATAAAATTGATATTAATGATCAAACGGAACTGTTAGTAAATATTCACAAAATAAATATTCTTACTCGGCTATTTAATGAAAAATATAGTTTTAATAAAAATAGTGATAAACCTAATTTGCCAATTGAAGTTATCAGTGTTTATGCATTATGGTTAGTTTATTCTATCTATGAAACTGATCAACATGCTTTTGGTGATTTAACGATAGAAGATATTGTTAAGACAGAGATAATATATAGTTATACGGATGATAATGATAACATTATATCTGATACTTTTAATATTTTTGAATATTTAACCCGACATATTGAAGAAATTAACTCACCTTTGATGAATAAAAAGAATATTAACATAAAATTCCCAACAGAATTTAGTCCTGTACTGATTAATTATTTGAATGAGGAAGCAATAAATTTAAAGAATCAAATTGATATGTTAAAAAATATTGATTTATTAAAAGAAGAAAAAGATAAGTTACTAGAAAAAATGCCACATTTGGAAAATTATTTAGCCAAATATTTAGCACAACAAAGCAAAATTTGTAATGTTGATAATACTTCTTTAAATGATTTGGTAAAACTCCGCTATAAATCTGAATCATATAACCCAGAAATAGAAAGTGCTCAAAAGTATTTTTATCCACCTATAGAAAAAATGTACACTGTGCGGGATATTTTATTAGGCCGTGAGCGTAAGTGGTTATCGGAAAACCTAAATTATAAATTAGATGAAGTACTAGGCGCGTTATATCCTGATCAATATACAAAAGAACTTATCAATAAAATAAATTCTGCTGATATTCAAAATAGTTATATTGCTGAAATGGAAAAAATTAAAAAAAATGAGGAGATAAAAAAGGCCTTTTATGACTATTTAGAGCATGTATTAACCACTTATGGTAAAAAGGACGCTTTATACTATTTAGTGGAAAATAGTCCGGGATTGTTAGTGTTTTCTGATTGGGATCGCGGGCCTGTTACTGGCATTGATAAAACGGCTAACAGCATTGAAGCGGACCACACACCTATTGCCGTGATATCCGTTTTTACCGGTGAATGTCTTCATTATCCCTCATTTCGTGATTTTAAGCGCGCGATTTCTGCAAGTGAAAAATTAAAATCATGGGTAAAATTCCATTTTAATAATTACAGTGAGCTTAATCCTTTAGAGCTTAAATTAAAAAGAGAAAATACAGACTACTCTTTTATATTTGAATCTATTATCGATTTTAATATAAAAAAAGCCGATATATTAATCAAATCGCACACTGAAGCGTTACTTATTGAACTATTTAGTCGCTTAGAAGATATAATAGTCCCTTATACTTTTTTTTCATTTTTAATGGGCAATTTAACTGGAATGGTATACGGAAGTATTTTGGCTGCAACACCTTCATTTCTAAAAGCATCAATGAGTGATCAGGAAGAGGAATATAAAAATTATCTAAAAGAAGGGATAATGAATATTGCTGCTGAAATTCTCGGTGTTGCTATTTCAGAGGTTATGACTAAATCCCTAGCGAAAGCCGTTAAATTTTATTCAAAATTTAAATTTAAAAGAAGAGTAATTAATTATGATCAAATGGAGATGATAAAATTAACTCAAGATTTTCAAAAAGGTCATTTTGATATGAAGATTACTTTGTCACCTGAGAAAAACGAAAATCGATTTTTATTAAAAATTGGAGAAAAATTCAACCCAAATAATCTGACCGCTGATATTCCGGCAGAAAAGTATTTAACTGAATTACATTCGAATCCCTCTATTGCTAAAAAGATTGATGATCTAATTACAGAAGATGATTCATCAATAACTGCTATTGCGAAATATATGCGCGATCATGACATGACAGATATTAGATATCGAGGGGTATCTATCTGGAATAATGAACTAGATGAAAGTCCTATGAATCATTTGACTGTAGTTGGCAAAAAAGACAATAAGGAATATGTTTTTGACTTAACTGCTCATCGTTTTAAAAATATTGACAACTCATCCTTAGATGGCCCACTTATTTTAGAAGAATCAATATGGGAAAAAAGATACCGTGAAGCTTTCCCTAAAAAATTAATTAAATATAAAGATTTTGCTGGTGAGCAAATGGCTGTAGCAAATTTTAGATTATATTTCAATCAATCTGCTATTGATATTATTGACGTTATTGAAGGTACTAAAACATTAAACTCACCTGATTGGTATATAAAAGTACTAACAGCAAAGACTGATATTAATCCTACAATTAATTATACAATTAATAAAAATCCACTTCTCAATGTCGTTCATGCAATTGAACTTAATAATAAAACCTATAAAAATAATTGGGAATATATTAGCGATATATTATATCGTTCTCATAAGATAGATGAACAATGTAAGGAGCCATTAATACGTGGATTATCAACAATAGCGCGAGATTCAAATGCTAAAAATATCTTTGATCCATCGATGCGTATATTGCGTAGTTACCGGCAAGTTAGAAGCATGAATGAATTAATACAAGCTAAAGCTGGAGAAATTTTATTTTTTTATACCGAAGAGGAAAAATTGGTTCATATGCTGGTAAGTTTGGGAAATGGCCTATTTAGTGGTAATAATAATAGTAAATTAGGTGGTTATCTCAATAATAGTAATAGCATTATTATGGCAGAACAGATTGGTAACTTTGTCAGTGATAAGATAGAGCGATATTCTCCAGAATTAGGTAAATTAAAGGTATATGCAGCCCAGCCATATGGCAGCGGATTACCCCAAAACACGATTAAAGACATTGCTCAGGAAGCCTTGAAAAAAGAACCAATTGAATCAGAGTTATTGGAGTTTATGACTCGAATTTTAAGCGATTCTCAAGAGTTGACATTTGAACAAGCAGCCGTCTTTCAAGAAGATTTGCGGGCAATCTTAACGGCAGACAATAATAAAACGAGTATTAGTAGCTTGTTAACAAATATAAAAAAAATAGACAATGTTACACAATTATCGGCATTGCTAGCTGGTCGATTGGTATTTTTTTATAACTCGGATTACAGTTTAAAAAGTATGATGATAAGCTTAGGAGAAGGGAAATTTTTTATTAGTCAAGGTGATCACATAGGTTTAGTGACAAAGCAATTGCATGATATTGTTTCAGTAGATCAATTTGCCCGCGTTGCGGGTGGTAGATTTAACTATACAAATATTGTTACTGGGACAATTAATTTACAACGTATGCGGCAAAAGACGCTACTAGGTCAGAATTCAGTTTTCAATTTAGAGGGCAATAAATTATTTATTAAGCCGCAGGGAAGACCTTCAATTATAAATTATATGGATTCTACCGATTTAAGTAATATTATTGAAGGCTTAGCAATAGAACTATATGGCCTTAATAATTGGCAAAAAGTAGAAACCATTGAGTTACAATCTTTTTTCGGTGGATTTGGTTCAATTCCTTCCGGTCAAGTGATAGCACATAAATAAGATAAAACAGTAATAGTACATGCTTTTTCCTCTGAAAATGGTTTTGTGAAAAAAAATTATGAATCAGCACCAACACCTAAAGTATATGAAGCTGATGTTTATCTTAGTGATGATGATTTAAAGTTAGCCATAGAGCAAAGTCTGGCAAATAGCGAGTTTTGGAAACAATTAATACTATTATTTGAAAACTCAGATAAATTAATAGATAGAATAAACGATAGCTAATTTGGATTGAAAGATGTATCAGGACATCTTGTTTTTGATATGGCAAAATTAATTTTAAAAAAAATGGACTTAGAAGATTTTTTATCTTCGCATCCAGAATATTATGGATTTAATGGTAAGGAATTTAATGATATTTTTAGGAGATTAAAAAAGATACTTGATTCTACAGAAGTTACCAATTCAGACCAATTTGCTGAATTTATGATGAACCTTATTTCGTTTAATAAATATTCATACTCTATAGCAGATAAGTTTCTTAGCTCAAATCTATTAGCAGTTGAATCTATAAATAAAGCCTTAGAAAATGATTCGTTAAAATAATATTGAATTATTTTAATCGATACTTCGGTTATATCATTTTTTACTTTTAATATGAATTAGGGGGTTTTCATGATTGAAAATTATCTACCTAAAAAAATGTCACAATATTATTATAAGGTAGTGGCTCAGCTTAATTATAATAAAAGAGGGAGTGAAGTCACAAGAAATACTAAACAATCTTATGATTCCTTTGAAGCTAGTCAACAAATATTAAATTCTATAATAGCAAATAATAACCCTCGTTTACGGTTTCAAAATAATGAAATAACTTATTCATTTACATCTTCTGATGATAGTGATGAAATTAATGAATTAACGCATGAACAAAGAATACAGGTAAAAGAATCTTTAGATGCCTGGTCTGATGTCATTAATATAAAATTCATTGAGGTAGATAAAAATACCGCGAGTACTCTTAGATTTTTTCCTAGTATGAACTTACAGGATGGGAAATTTTCTTATTTATCAAATCAAGATATGAATTTAGATAGCATACCCTGTTTTTTTAACATACAGACACATCGTCATATATTACAACCTGAAAAGGGTATTTATGGTCGAATGGTATTAGTCCATCAAATTGGCCATGCGCTCGGTTTAACTCATCCTGGAAATTATACTAATATCGTTTCTGATATTGAATCACCGCAATATTTGCAATGGAAGCATGAACGAGAATCTTATTGGAATAAAGCTAATTATCTAGAAGATTCGCTTAAATATACGGTTATGAGTAATTGGAGTGAAAAATATACTAATGCTGATTTTGGCGGTGCTTATCCATATACCCCGCTTATAGATGATATATATGCTGTACAGCAATTATATGGTGCTAACATGGCAGCCAGAAAAGGGGATACTATATATGGATTTAATGCTAATGCGGATAAAAATTATTATTTAATAAATGAAGATGATAAAGGTAATATTTTCACGGTATGGGATGCTGATGGTAATGACACCTTTGATTTTGCTGGTTATTATCAAGATCAACAGATAAATTTGAATCCGGGTTCATTTTCTAATGTTGGTGGTTTAAAAGGAAATATATCAATAGCCAAAGAAGTCATTATTGAAAATGCGATTGGTGGTCGAGGAAATGATATCATTATCGGCAATGAATTTAATAATATTATCAATGGTGGAGCAGGAAGTGATATTATTTATGGCGGATTGGGACAAGATATACTTTGGGGTGGAAATAATGTAGATCCAACCAAATTTAGTGAAAATATAGCCGCGATTCATTCTTATGTTCTCTTTACTCCTCCCTATCAAGAGTCTCAACAATCTGAACATATAGTGAAAACGAATAATCTGAAGAAATTGCTTGCTACTTCCTTAGAAAATGAAACGCTTTCTTCTGATGTTTTTGTTTATACTGCTTTTGAAGAGTCATTACCTACCTCGCCTGATATGATAATGGACTTTCGCACTAACAGAGATAAAATTGATTTGTCGGCGATCAATGCCAGTCATAATATTGCTAACAATGGTAAAAATTTTATTCATTTTGGGGTCGGATTTCACGGTGTTCCTGGAGAAACCGTCATATCTTATAGCAATAAAGACCATTTTTATCGTATCAGTATCAATGCTGATGATGATTTTGAACCAGATTTTGTTATTAAAGTTGCCGGTAAAATTGTAGCGGACACTGATTTTATTTTATAAATAGTTTTGCCTAATTATATGAAGATGGTAGAGCAAAAGTTTTATAATAAGCCAAATTGAAAATATCTTTTGGCGGTTAACTGTTGTGTTAATTTTTAATGTAAATAGTTAACTAGTGATGGGATTAATGCAACAGCAAACTTAAAATTACTAAAGATTTATGAAGCTATTTTCCGCGTAAAACAACATCAATGTGTAATCGGTGCTGCATATCTGTTCGCCAAAGGGTATACTGAACCACTTTTTTAAAATCACAATCTATCTATCGCGCGAATCTAAACATGCAAAAGTTCGATACCAAAACCTTTCAGGGATTGATCCTAACATTACAGGATTACTGGGCGCGTCAAGGCTGCACCATTGTTCAACCATTGGATATGGAAGTTGGTGCCGGGACGTCGCATCCGATAACTTGCTTGCGAGCACTAGGCCCGGAGCCGATTGCTGCCGCTTATGTGCAACCCTCTCGTCGGCCAACTGATGGACGTTATGGTGAAAATCCTAATCGTCTTCAGCACTATTATCAATTTCAAGTCATTATTAAACCCTCACCAGATAATATTCAAGAGCTATATCTTGGTTCATTACAAGCATTGGGGTTAGATCCTACAATTCATGATATTCGCTTTGTTGAAGATAACTGGGAAAATCCAACTTTAGGAGCCTGGGGACTTGGTTGGGAAGTTTGGCTAAATGGGATGGAAGTCACCCAGTTTACCTATTTTCAGCAAGTCGGTGGTTTAGAGTGCAAGCCCGTTACCGGAGAGATCACCTACGGTCTTGAGCGTTTGGCTATGTATATTCAAGGCGTTGATAGTGTTTATGATCTACTCTGGTCTGATGGCCCGTTAGGAAAAACAACCTATGGTGATATTTATCTTCAAAATGAAGTTGAGCAGTCGGCTTATAATTTTGAATATGCTAATGTTGATTTCCTATTCAAATGTTTTGAAGAGTATGAAAAAGAAGCACAATATTTATTATCGCTAGATACGCCACTGCCTTTACCCGCTTATGAGCGTATTTTAAAAGCTGCCCATACATTTAATTTATTAGATGCCCGTAAAGCGATTTCAGTTACTGAACGGCAACGTTATATTTTACGTATTCGCACCTTAACTAAAGGGGTTGCAGCAGCTTATTATGCTGCTCGCGAAGCACTGGGTTTTCCAATCTGTAAAAATAAGAACTAAGAGGCTGTCATTATGCAACAGACTTTCCTGGTGGAAATCGGCACAGAAGAGTTACCGCCGAAGGCTCTTCGTTCGTTAGCTGAATCATTTGCGGCAAATTTTAAACATCAATTAGCGCAGGCTGAGCTGCCGCATGGTGAAGTGCTTTGGTATGCTTCCCCTCGCCGTTTAGCATTAAAAGTAACCGACTTGGCCGCCTATCAAGCTGATCGTGAAGTTGAGAAGCGTGGCCCAGCAATTAGTCAGGCTTTTGATGCTAGCGGTAAGCCCACTAAGGCCGCTGAAGGTTGGGCGCGAGGTTGTGGAATTAGCGTTGAGCAGGCAGAACGTTTGGTCACTGATAAAGGGGAGTGGTTATTTTATCGCGCAACTAGCAAAGGTCGCGCGGCACAAGCGTTGCTTGTCGATATGGTAGCTAACGCACTGAGCCAGTTACCGATCCCGAAACTAATGCGCTGGGGAGATAAGGAAACCCAATTTGTCCGTCCAGTTCATACTTTAATCATGTTATTTGGTGATCAACTGCTCGAAGGTGAAGTATTGGGTGTTCACAGTGGTCGCGTGATCCGTGGCCATCGGTTCATGGGTGAAGCTGAACTGACTATTGATTCAGCTGAACAATACCCGGCGATCTTACGTGAACGTGGTAAAGTTATTGCTGATTATGCAGAGCGTAAGGCTTTCATCAAGCATCAGGCAAATAAGGTAGCACAGCAATTAGGTGGTATTGCTGAATTGTCTGATAGTTTACTAGAAGAAGTAACATCCTTGGTTGAATGGCCAGTTGTATTAAACGCAAAATTTGAACAGAAATTTTTGTCAGTACCGGCGGAAGCTTTGGTCCATACGATGAAAAGCGATCAAAAATACTTTCCAGTTTATGATCAGGTTGGCAATTTAATGGCCAATTTTATTTTTGTTGCCAATATTGAATCTTCTGAGCCACAGCAAATCATTGCCGGTAATGAAAAGGTGATCCGTCCACGTCTGGCAGATGCTGAATTTTTCTTTAAAACCGA
This sequence comes from Arsenophonus apicola, assembly GCF_020268605.1. Taxonomy (NCBI): domain Bacteria; kingdom Pseudomonadati; phylum Pseudomonadota; class Gammaproteobacteria; order Enterobacterales; family Morganellaceae; genus Arsenophonus; species Arsenophonus apicola. The sequence continues at coordinate 3,166,734 of NZ_CP084222.1, read as the reverse complement.
TTGTAAAAAGCGTTTAGAAGAATATTTACCTCGATTGGCAACAGTTTTATTCCAAAAACAGCTGGGTACATTGCGCGATAAAACCGATCGTTTAGAAGTGTTAGCCGGCTGGATCGCGGCTAAAATTGGTGCTGATGTTAATCATGCTACTCGTGCGGGTCTGTTGTCCAAATGTGATTTGATGACCAATATGGTGTTCGAATTTACTGACACACAAGGTATTATGGGGATGCATTATGCTCGTCGAAATGGTGAAGCTGAAGATGTAGCGCTAGCAATCAAAGAGCAGTATCAACCTCGTTTTGCTGGTGACCAATTACCCAATAATCGTGTTGCGGTTACCTTAGCACTGGCCGATAAAATGGATACCCTGGTAGGTATTTTTGGCATTGGCCAACCACCTAAAGGTGATAAAGATCCTTTTGCATTACGTCGCGCGGCGCTTGGCGTATTACGTATTATTGTTGAAAAGGGATACGATCTAGATTTATTAGAGTTAACGCAGCAGACGGCTCAGCTATATGGTAATAAGCTAACTAATAAAAATGTTATCGATGACGTGGTCGAGTTTATGTTGGGGCGTTTTCGTGCCTGGTATCAAGAGCAAGGATATCGTATTGATACTATCCAGGCTGTTCTAGCTCGCCGGCCAACTAAACCGGCCGATTTTGATGCCCGCGTGAAAGCTGTTACCCATTTTCGGACTTTGGAAGCGGCTGAAGCACTGGCGGCGGCTAATAAACGGGTTGCCAATATTCTGAATAAGTCAGATGAGAAATTGAATGACAATGTTGCCGCTAGCGTGTTAAAAGCACCCGAAGAGGTCACCTTAGCGGCTCATCTAGTTGTATTACAAGATAAATTAGCACCATTATTTGCTGATGGACAATACCAGAGCGCATTAATCGAATTGGCTTCACTGCGTGAGATTATCAATGCTTTCTTTGATAATGTAATGGTGATGGATGCTGATCAAATAGTAAGGATCAATCGTTTGACCTTGCTGAGTCAGTTGCGTGATCTGTTTTTACAGGTAGCCGATATCTCGTTATTACAATAATTTATTCATCGATTAAAAATCCCTTGAATTAATCTTCAAGGGATTTTTATTTATAATTAATCTTTGTCTTTACTAGAAAGAAAAATAGTTATATTACTAATATTATGACTGCATTAAAAAATTGTATTTTTAACAGCGATAAATAAATTTTTATCATTGCTAATGATAGTTTTATATTAATTAGTAAAATAAACAGATCTATCACATAATATTTTTAGAAAGATCGATTTCAATATTGTTATTAGCATTTCGTTTATGGGGTAATACAAAGCTAAAATCAAGAAGTTTACTAGATTTTATCTTTGTTAAATCGTATTTTGCTGAAGTTAATATAAACTGATTGACAACATATGCGTTATTTGCCTTTATGTTGACTTTTTGGTTATGATCGATGATTCCGCTATTGTAAAATGTTCCATCTTTTATTTCATAAAGACCAGTTTTGCTTTCTATTTCAGATTGATTATTAATAATGGCATTATCGCCAAATACTTCGACTAATCCTGTATTTTTTATCTTACCATTATTATTAAATTTTCCATCTCTGATAAGAAAATGACTATTTTTACCTTTTATTTTTGCTTGATTGTCAATACTTGCATTGATTCCAGTAACGACTAATATTTCAGTATTATTTATGGTACCGTTATTATAAAATTCTCCATTGATTATTTCATAGTGACTATTTTTATTGCTGAAAAGGGTACCAGAATTATTAAATATGCCATTTTTTATTGTAAAATGACTATGCTTACTATTTATTGCTGAATGGTCGTCAATGGTTAATTTTGCATTTTTAGCTAGGATTATATTTTGTAGGATATCGTCAGTAATATTAATAAATTTTGTCGCATTAATATTATTTATAGTAGTAAAAATATTGCTAATAACAGGCGTATCATGAACTGCAATGGTAATATCATTGACATTTAATTGGCTGGATTCTAAATGGATTGATTTTGCTAATAATTGTATTGTCTTAGCATCGGTAAAATTACCTGGTTTGATATTTTTAAAATGAATGTGTTTTCCTCTTATATTATTAGTTAAATAGCTAGAGGGAATATTATTCTCAAATGGGTAAGTAATTAAACTGACACGATCGACATTATTGAAACTGCAGTGTTCACTACAATTAATACCATTGGGATTAGCAATAATTAAATGAGGTTTATTATTGCCTAAAATTGCAATATTACCATTGATATTGGATTTTTCTGCTGAAATCACTTCAGTAATAATAAGGTTGGCTGGGTTTTCAGTGGCATTATTAATTTTTATGCCATGTTCACTAATATTAAATTTGTCATATTTATTATGAGAAATTTTAAACTGCCCCTAAGAAACTGCTGGTAATATATTAATCGTTAACGGCTTATCGGTAGAATTTAAATTAATTTTTCCATTAGAACTAACAATTTCAGTGGCTTGTTTTGATGGTATAGAATTATTATTTATTCCAGATAATTCAGACGCAAATATATCCCTAGAAAATGATATTGATATCATTAATGCTAATAAAGCTAATTTATGGTTATTGTTTTTTGATAAATTCATGCTATATCCTTATAAAATAAATGATTTGCTATCTATAAATTTTTGATTAATTTATTTTAACTTTTTTAAAAAGACAATTAATTTTTTTTAAACTTATTATTTCATATAGAATTTATAATATCTTTAATGTGTTATTAATATGATTAAATAATACTAATTGATATAAATTATAATCAAGGGTTGTCTTATATTATTGTTAATTATATTGTTGTCAAAATAAATCTTTAGTTATTTACTTACTTATTAAAAAGTAACTTGTTGATTTTTTTATCATCGTAATAGTAAATATTCACTAAAAAATTATTGACGACTTTATCGTGTCGCAGTAAGATGCACACCGTTTTCGGCGAGTAGCGCAGCCTGGTAGCGCAACTGGTTTGGGACCAGTGGGTCGGAGGTTCGAATCCTCTCTCGCCGACCAAATTTCCTAGCCCTGCTTTTAGTAGAATTTTTCCTTTCTGCCTATTTAATCATACCTACTGATTCTATAACTTAATTTATTATCAGACTGAATACATTAGAGATAAAGTCTCAATGTATTTTTTCTGAATTTATTCAATAAGTATGATAATTAATTTTACTCTTCTGGTCTTTTGTTTAATAAAGAATAAAATAGTTGCTAATTTTTGATATTTTTATTTTTATAAAAAAATTAATTTTATCTTTTTGTTATCTATCAGTGAAGGGAATTCACGTTTTTAATTCATAGCGAAGGAATGCTGATGAAAAAGTATCTATGTTTCTTATTATTGGCTATTTATGGTCACGGTTATGCACGAGTTGGTGTTGGCAAATTATCCTTAAAAGAGGCAAAACAAGAGATCACACAACAGCAACCGGTCGCTATTCCAATTAACTTACAACATATTAATAAAAATAAAATTTATCCCATTGAATCTCCTTGTTTGAATGTTAATTTTGTATTTTTTAATGGTCAGGAATTATTTGCTATATCACTACAGAAAAAATTATCTACCTTAGCAGATAATATTATTGGTCAATGTCTAGGTGATGAGGGGATAAAAATTTTTCTCACCAAAGTGAATCAAATATTTATTGATTCTGGCTATGTAACGACAAAAATTTCGCTACCGGAACAAAGTTTCATTTATGGCATTTTACGCATTGAACTGATCCCGGGTCTTATTTCTGATATTCGTTACGCTGATACAGGTAAAAGCCACTATTCTCTGCGTACTGCTTTTCCGCAAACAACCATTCTTAATGTTCGCGACATTGAGCAAGGATTAGAAAATTTACAGAACTCGCCTTCAACCCAACCAAAAATTACTGTTGATGATGATCCTAATACAGCTAATAGTAGTATCTTAACCATTAATCGACAGAAAAAACGGGCTATTCGCGGCCGACTTTCTGTTGATAATAGTGGTCTTAAAGATTATGCCAATTTAATGATTGATAATATGTTACTGTTTGATAACCCTACACTATTAAATGATTTTTTCTATTTTTATATTAGTCGTGATTTAGATACCGACCATAGTCGTGGGGTTAAAATTGGGACATTCTTTTACTCACTACCTTTTCGGAACTGGCAGTTTAATTTATCAGGTAATTATCAAGATCAATATTCTGCCAATGGTATCAAAACATCGGTCGGTAATTTGTACAAAAGTAGTCGTTCTAAATCATTAACTGCGCAAGCTCAATACTTGATTAAGCGACGTTATGATAGTAAGACTTACTTGAATTTTGGCACTAGTATTGCGACCAATAATGGCTACTTTGCTGGCCAAGAAATGAGTGTTCATAAGCGTAGGGCAACTTATTGGAATGTTGGTCTGAAGCATCAACAATATCTACCACGAGGTGAGCTCAATCTGGCAATGGAATATAAGCAAGGCGCTAATTGGTTTGGTGCCATGCCTTCGCCGGCAACGGATTTAAAAAGACCGCAAATTTTTAATTTTTCAGTTGCTATTAATCAACCCTGGCAAATAAGTAAACAAATTTTTCTTTATGAGGCAACAGCCGCTATGCAGTTAAGTCGTTCGCGACTGGATAGCTTATTAGAGGCTAAAAGCATCGGTGACAGCAGCAGCGTGCGTGGCGCAATGTTAACTAATATTATATCTGGTTCACAAAGTTTGCACATTAAGAATGAACTTAGTTGGTATACACCGTTGCCGGGCCATGTGCTCTATGCGACATTGGATTATGGTTCTGTTTCTGAAGATCGAGCGCGCTTTTGGCGTGATGAGTATTTAGTTGATACATCGCTAGGACTAAAAGGCAGTTATAAACAATTGGGCTATACGATTTTCGTTGGTTTCCCACTAATAAATTCGTCAGATATTAAGCAAGATAATATGATTTCTGGTTTTCGTCTCACTTTTAGTTATTGATCACTTCTCAGGTATTTACTTTAAGTGGATACCTGCCTGATATTAATTTTCTATTTTTATGTTTCATCGTCAGTCATGAATTTATGATTTTCTGGCAAATCTTACCATAATCAAGCAATAATTGTTCATTAATTGACCAATTAGACATGCAGATGAAAATAGTTGTTAATCCTTATTTTGGTTGTATTTTTTAGAATTTATCACTAATAAATTGCAAATTATTTATTGTTTTATCCTATTTTTGTGAATTATAGGTTTTATCATTGTTTCTTGCTTGTTTAAAAAAACAGCAATAAAAGTATTGACGTGAGCGTCAACAATTGATTTATTGTTTAACGTCGATGATAAAAATATAACTAAATTACAATATCAGTGACACTATTTAATAAATTGCTTAAAAAATATAATAAAGTGACAACAGGGGAAGCACAATATGAAAATTTTTATGAAAAAAGCAGGGGTTTTATCTCTTAGTATCAGTTTGATTACATTAATTATTTCTACTAATGTACAGGCAAAAACTTTGGTTTATTGTTCAGAAGGCTCACCTGAAGGGTTTAATCCACAATTATTTGCATCAGGAACAACTTATGATGCTAGTTCTATCCCACTTTATAATCGACTGGTAGAGTTTAAATTGGGTACAACAGAGATAAAACCGGCATTAGCTGAACGCTGGCAAGTGAGTGATGATGGAAAAGTCTATACTTTCTATTTGCGCAAAGGTGTCAAATGGCATACTAGCAAAAACTTCAAACCAAGCCGCGAATTCAATGCTGATGATGTCATTTATACTTTTATGCGGCAAAAAGATGCAACTCATCCCTATCATAAAGTTTCTGGTGGCAGCTATGAATATTTTATTGGTATGGATATGGATAAAATCATCGATAAGATAGAAAAGATTGATGAACATACTGTGCGTTTTACACTTACTCGTTCTGAGGCACCCTTTTTAGCTGATATGGCAATGGATTTTGCTTCTATTTTATCTGCGGAATATGCCGAACAGATGATGAAAAAAGGTAAGCCGGAACAGGTTGATCTTGATCCGATTGGTACCGGGCCATTTCAATTAATTCAATATCAAAAAGATTCACGCATTCTTTATAAGGCCAATCGTGATTATTGGGGAGCTAAACCTAAAATTGATCGTTTAGTTTTTTCAATTACACCAGATGCTGCAGTACGCTATGCCAAGTTACAGAAAAATGAATGCCAGGTTATGGCATTCCCAAATCCAGCGGATCTTGAACGTATTAGGCAAAATAAACAAATCGTATTAATGGAACAACCGGGTCTTAATGTTGGCTATTTGGCCTTTAACACTGAAAAAAAGCCACTTGATAATGTAAAAGTCCGCCTGGCCCTAACAATGGCCGTCAATAAAGATGCCATTATTGAGGCAGTTTACCAAGGTGCAGGCCAGAAAGCGAAAACGCTTATTCCATCAACCATGTGGGGATATAACCAGGCAATTCACGATCACCCGTATGATCCACAGAAAGCAAAAGTGTTACTGAAAGAAGCGGGTATTGCGGAAGGTACCACTATCGATATTTGGGCAATGCCAGTACAGCGGCCTTATAACCCTAATGCTAGGCGTATGGCAGAGATGATCCAAGCCGATTGGGCAAAAGTGGGAATTAAAGCCAACATCGTTAGCTATGAATGGGGTGAATATCTAAAACGTGCCAAGAATGGAGAGCATCAAACGGTAATGATTGGTTGGACGGGGGATAATGGTGATCCAGATAACTTTTTCGCTACCTTATTTAGCTGTGCAGCTAAAGCAAAAAGTATCAATTACTCCAAATGGTGTAATAAAGATTATGAGGCTGTCATTCAGCCAGCGCGTGTAACATTTGATCATAATAAACGTATTGAATTGTATCGACAGGCTCAGGCTATTATGCATGAACAAGTCCCTGCTTTGATTATCGCTCACTCAACGGTATATAAGCCTATTCGTAAAGAAGTGACGGGTTTTGTGGTTGATCCGCTAGGCAAACATCATTTCGAAGTGGTTGATATTAAAAAATAAATTTAATTGTACTGAGTTGATTGTTAATTAATTACTCTATCGGGACTACTGATAGAGTAATAGTTGGCTTTGCTAGTTTTTCAATCAAATGAAATCAAACAACTTAAGTATATTAGTCAACATTTAACAGAGAAATCATCGAATGTGGCAATTTATATTTCGGCGTTTGGGTATTGTGATCCCTACGTTTATCGGTATTACCATACTGACTTTTGCGTTTATCCATATGATCCCAGGTGATCCCGTGACGATTATGGCTGGTGAACGCGGTTTAAGTCCGGAGCGTCATGCACAGATGATCTCACAATTAGGGTTGGATCAACCGTTATGGCAACAATATTTAAATTATGTTTATGATGTGTTGCGAGGCGATTTGGGGATTTCCTTAAAAAGTCGTTTGCCTGTTTGGCAAGAATTTTGGCCACGATTTATGGCAACCTTAGAATTGGGTATTTGTGCCATGATATTTGCGATTGCAGTGGGGATACCTATCGGCGTATTAGCAGCGGTTAAGCGTGGTTCTGTTTTCGATCATACCGCCATAGGTATGTCATTAACCGGCTATTCGATGCCTATTTTTTGGTGGGGGATCATGCTCATTATGCTGGTTTCGGTACATTGGGATCTAACTCCCGTTTCAGGCCGCGTGAGTGATAGTGTTTTTCTGGATGATAGCTATCCATTAACTGGCTTTATGTTAATTGATACCTTGCTGTGGGGAGAAACGGGCAATTTTATCGATACAGTAGAGCATTTGATCTTACCCGCTATTGTTTTAGGTACCATACCCTTAGCGGTAATAGTGCGTATGACACGCTCTTCTATGCTGGAAGTGTTGGGTGAAGATTATATTCGAACCGCGCGGGCAAAAGGGTTAAGCCGAAGTCGCGTTATTTTGATCCACGCGTTGCGGAATGCATTGTTGCCGGTAGTGACAGTGATAGGCTTGCAAGTTGGTACCTTATTAGCCGGAGCGATCTTAACGGAAACTATTTTTTCTTGGCCAGGTTTAGGGCGTTGGTTAATTGAAGGGTTACAACGTCGTGATTATCCGGTGGTTCAGGGGGGAGTTTTATTGATAGCAACCTTGATAATATTAGTTAATCTGTTGGTTGACTTATTGTATGGCATCGTTGATCCACGAATTCGGTATAAAAAATAAGGAAGGCAACTATGTCTCAAGCAATTGAACAACAAATAGATAAGATGCCAGAGCCATTGGCACCGTTACAAGAGTTTTGGCATTACTTTAGCCGCAATAAAGGAGCGGTTATTGGCATGGGGTATATTGTCCTCATGGTCGTTATGGCTTTATTAGCTGACTTACTTGCTCCTCATTCACCTAATGAACAATTTCGACAATTTTTATTGACGCCACCGGTTTGGCAAGAAGGTGGCAATTGGCAATTTATTTTAGGGACTGATGACGTAGGGAGAGATCTATTATCTAGGTTGATGCATGGTGCACGCTTATCGTTATTGGTTGGTAGTTTAGTCGTTATTCTTTCCCTGATTATGGGCGTCTCACTTGGCTTATTTGCCGGTTATATTGGTGGCTTGGTTGATATTGCCATCATGCGCGTTGTCGATATTATGCTGGCTTTACCCAGTTTATTACTGGCATTAGTGTTAGTAGCGGTTTTTGGTCCCTCCATTGTCAATGCTTCATTGGCATTGGCTTTTGTTGCTTTACCACACTATGTGCGACTGACCCGAGCGGCTGTATTATTGGAAATCAATCGTGAATATGTAACGGCATCGCATGTGGTTGGTGCGAGTGCATTACGCCAAATGTTTATTAATATTTTACCAAATTGTTTTGCTCCTTTAATTGTGCAGGCGTCTTTGGGTTTTTCCAATGCTATTTTGGATATGGCGGCATTAGGGTTTCTTGGTATGGGCGCTCAGCCACCAACTCCGGAATGGGGTACGATGTTATCGGATGTTTTGCAGTTCACGCAAAGTGCATGGTGGGTCGTAACATTTCCTGGTTTAGCCATTTTGCTAACGGTATTGGCATTTAATTTGATGGGCGACGGTTTGCGCGATGCCTTCGATCCTAAACTCAAGCAATAATGAGGTGATCTAATGGCATTATTAGAGATAAAAAACCTTTCGGTGCATTTTGGTGAGCAAAGTACTCCTTTTCGTGCAGTTGATCAGATTAGCTATCAAGTAAAAGCCGGTGAGGTGGTAGGTATCGTCGGTGAATCAGGTTCAGGTAAGTCAGTCAGTTCATTGGCTATTATGGGGCTGATTGATAAGCCAGGCCATGTGATCGCCGATAGATTAGCTTTTGCTGGCCGTGATCTATTAAACATGACAGAAAAAGAGCGCTGTCAATTAATTGGTGCAGAAGTGGCGATGATTTTTCAGGATCCGATGACCAGCCTTAATCCTTGTTTTACGGTTGGCTATCAGATTATGGAAACGCTAAAAATTCATCAGGGCGGTAATCATCGTCGCTGTTATCAGCGAGCGATAGATTTATTAACCATGGTAGGCATTCCTGAGCCAAAATCACGCTTTAACATTTACCCGCATCAGTTATCGGGGGGAATGAGCCAGCGTGTCATGATTGCAATGGCACTGGCTTGTCGTCCTAAATTATTGATTGCGGATGAGCCAACAACGGCGCTTGATGTAACTATTCAGGCACAAATTATGGAACTGTTGTTAAGTTTGCAACAACAAGAAAATATGGCTTTAGTACTAATTAGCCATGATTTAGCCTTAGTAGCGCAAGCGGCTGATCACATTATTGTCATGTATGCTGGGCAGGTGGTGGAATCGGGTAAAGCCAGTGATATTTTTACTGCCCCTCGTCACCCCTACACTCAATCACTATTGAGAGCATTGCCTGAATTTGCGGTGAATAAACAGCGCTTAGCTTCACTACCGGGTGTGGTTCCGGGGAAATATGATCGCCCCATTGGCTGTTTACTTCATCCTCGTTGTCCTTTTGTCGGTGAAAAATGTCGAACTGAGGAGCCACAATTGAATGTTATCGCTGATAGGCAAGTAAAATGTCATGCTCCACTGGATGATAATGGGAGGCCAACAATATGAATAAACGTAAGCCATTAATAACTCCCTTACTAAAGGCAACGGAGCTGAAAAAATATTATCCAGTCAAAGGTGGCCTATTTTCAGCGGATAGAACGGTAAAAGCCTTGGATGGCATTTCATTTGAGCTGCAAAAAGGTAAAACATTAGCGATAGTTGGCGAATCGGGATGTGGTAAATCGACGCTAGGGCGGCTATTAACGATGATAGAGACGCCGACTGCAGGTGAACTTTACTATCAAGGACAGGATTTATTTGTTAAAGATAAAACGGCACATAAATTGCGGCGGCAAAAAATCCAAATGGTTTTTCAAAACCCTTATGCCTCGTTGAATCCACGTAAAAAAATTGCTCAAATCCTGGAAGAACCTTTATTAATTAATACCCCACTCTCTGCGATGGAGCGTAAAGAAAAGATATTGCATATGATGGCAAAAGTAGGGTTGAAGGCAGAACATTTACAGCGTTATCCCCATATGTTTTCTGGCGGGCAAAGACAGCGAATTGCTATTGCGCGTGGATTGATGCTTGAGCCGGATATTGTGATTGCGGATGAACCTGTATCAGCACTAGATGTCTCTGTGCGGGCACAGGTATTGAATTTAATGATGGATCTACAACAGGATTTTGGTTTGTCGTATGTTTTTATTTCTCATGATTTATCGGTGGTTGAGCATATCGCTGATGAGGTGATGGTGATGTATTTAGGTCGCTGTGTTGAAAAAGGCACTAAAGAACAAATTTTTAACTGTCCACGCCATCCTTATACTCAAGCGTTATTATCGGCCACCCCTCGGCTCAACCCTGATTTACATCGTGAACGGATTAAATTAACCGGTGAATTACCAAGTCCAATTGATCCACCACCAGGCTGTGCATTTGCAGCCAGGTGTCTACATGCTGTTGCCCACTGTAGCCACTCACGGCCAGAGTTAAATAGTTATTATGGTCAACAGGTTGCTTGTTTTGCTGCCGATTTAACTAATAAATTAGTGGTCACTCGCGACTAATTGATATCTTTATTAACTGAAGTGATAATAATATTTTTAGTATTATTGTCACTTTTTTATTATTAAGCTAACAAGCTTGTATATTAATATTATCAGATGTAGGGTAATATTTAGCTTAAATAAATTAAATAACCCACTAAATCCCTACAGAAAAAAATAAATCAAGAAGGAATTATTTATAAAATGAATAATATAATACTAGTTTGAAAATTATCTTAAATAATAAGAATATTTAAAAATACTTTTATCATTAAATTTTATATTAATTATAATTAATATTTTTATTATAATAATTTTATTAATAATTATATTTATGTTTTTTATTTAATTTGACACATTACCTAATATTTATTTAAGATGTAAACGCTTTAGTCTAAGCGTTAATTTATTAATTACAGGGAATTTTTATATGGGAAAAAATAAAATAAGTTTTATCGCCTTAAGTATTGCTAGCATTCTTTCTTCTTTTCATATTAATGCTAGTGAAAATATTATTATTGATAATAATAAAAAAAGAGATCTGGCAGTAGAAATTAAAAATGGTATTGAACATATTAATATTGAAAAAGCGAATGAAAATGGCATTTCCTATAATTATTATCAAAAGTTTAATGTCAGTGAAAAAGGTGTGGTTATTAAGAATCCAACCTCTTTAACGAACTCAGCAGCAAAATTTATTATTAACGAAGTCACATCTAATGAAAAAAGCTTACTCAATGGTGAATTACGGGTTCAAGGCGATAATGCATATTTGATGGTGGCTAATCCAAATGGTATTGAATGTAATGGTTGTTCGTTTTCCGGTACTGATCAACAGTTACTAGTAACCGGTAAAATTAAATTAATCAACGATGAGGAATCAACATTATTTTCAGAGGGAGGTACTATTCACTATAAAAATGGAGATTTGAAAATTAATCCCTCAGCTGGAGGCAAGATTATATTTAAAAATAATATTAAGTCAGTTCATGATAGAGGAGTATTAACACTTATCACTAATGAAACAGCGATGTCTGATGGTTATCTAAAAGGTAACTTACTTAAAACCATTATTGGCAATAATGAAATTAAATTTTCTCCTAAAGATAATCCTTATCAATATTTTGTAAAAAATAATTTTTCTACCAAGCAAGAGGTTCCAGCTAATTATTCCCTTATTCGTAAAGGTGAAAACGGTAAAATGGATTTATATCGTGTAGCTGCTTATCCTGACTATGTTCACTCGGTTACGGGTCACTTTGGTCAGCTTGAAAATAGCCCTTATGCAGGTTTGTTGATTAACGAAAAAGCAAGTGTAAAATTTGATGAATTGAGCATTACACAAACGGGTGATAGTCGTATTATTAATAAAGGGCAGCTACGCGTTAAAAGGCTTTATGCTAATGTTGATAATGACATTATTAATGAGCAAGATGCTAAATTGATTATTGGTGAAAAACGAAATGATAGATATGAAAATAAGCATTTAAACAAATCGTTCATCAAATCAAAGCTATTAAAATTTGATCATGCATCTTTTGAAATGAATAACTCTGATATGAATATTAATGTTGATTTATTTGAAAATATCAATAGTTATTTAAGTATTAATGATGCAATTGTTGTGGTAAAAAGCAACATGTTTAATAATAAAGAAGATTATTATCAGTATTATCATTTTACAGGTGATAAACCATCATCATATGGCCAATTCTTATTCAACAATTCTAAGTTAGTATTTAAAAGTAAAGAGTTTATCAATAATGCTGGTTTAATGGGTAATGGCCGTTTGGAAATTAATGCTGATTATGTAAAAAATAAAGGGATTATTAAGGTCGAGGGTAAAAAAACAACAAATATTGGGCAATATACTATTAAAAGTGGGGTAGTAAACATAAAAGCTAAAGAATTGCTTGATACATCGGGAAGTAATATCGCAGCTAGTAATGGTTTAATGGTTGATACCCAGCAATTAAAAGCTAAAGATGGTAATATTAAAATTCTTAATAACAAAATTAAGCCTATTGTTCATGTCGCGGGATTAGCTAATATTAATACTAATGAAAGTTGGAAACTTGCTAATAGTAAAAAAATCGATCTGCGTTGGAAAATGTCAACAGAAAAATAAAGTATTTATTTCTATATAAATAAGTTATTAGTCATAGCGCCTACTCCAATATAGGTGCTATTGTTTTATTCAGCAATTAGTTATATGAATGATAAATTTTATTATTAATCAAATTAAAATCTGATCAATATTTAAAATGCAAAATGGATTAGCAGTTTTTATTATTGAAGTTTATTTCTGTAAAAAAATAATAATATTGTTACAAATAATTATATTTTCTTTTTTATTTTTCTTGACGAAAAATATAATACCTATTTAAGATAAAAACGCTTTAGTCTAAGTGTTATTATGTTAATTAAAGGGAGTTGTTATATGAGAAAAAATAAATTAAGTTTTATCGTTTTAAGTATTGCCAGTATCTTTTATTCTTTCCATGTCACTGCTAGTCAAAATATAGTTATCGATAATATTAAGAAAAAAGATCTTAGCGTTGAAATTAAAAATGGTATTGAACATATTAATATTGAAAAAACGGATGAAAATGGTATTTCTCATAATTATTATCAAAAGTTTAATATTAGTCAAGAAGGTGTTATTATTGAGAATACAAATGATGTAGCAGCAAAAATTATTGTTAATGAAGTGACTTCAGATAAAAAAAGTTTCCTCAGAGGTGTGTTAGCCGTTAATGGTCAACCAGCAGAGCTAATTATTGCTAATCCTAATGGTATTAAATGTAAGGGTTGTTGGTTTTCAGGTTCAACAATTCAGCGGTTATTAGTAGGAAAAGTTTTTTATATAGATGAACATTCTCTAGCCAGATTTAGAGACGTGGGTTTTGATAAAGTGCAGACAGGAGAATTACTTTTACCGACTGAAAATGGCGATATTGTATTTAAAGGTATTAATCATGTTCATCGTAGCGAAGAAGGACGTTTAGATCTTATCTCCCGTCATGTTAAGATAATGGATCATAGTTCTCTATCAGCAAATACGATTTATGCCATTATCGGTGATAATATTGTAAGAGTTTCTAATCAGAATAAATTATCCATTATTGGAAAGAGTAGGTTATCAAATCCAATACCTGTTTCCGGTTTAACTATTGGAAAAGACGCAACAATTCAAGCTAAATATACAAATATTATTTTAACAGATAATAATCCAATAAATAATAAATAGTATTTATTGAGGAATAAGCTGGGTGTCAATATAATAGGTAATTTTATTAATAAAAAATGCGCAGTTAGCTATTGGTCATAATGGTAATTATACACAAGAAGAATTTTTGAACTCTACAATAAAAACTAAAAGTATTAAGTTGGACTGTGCATATTTTTATATTAATAAAGGAAAAGTAACATTTTCTCTTAAGTTATTATTTGTTAATTATGATAGCATTATAAATTTTAACAACTAAACTATTTTCCGATATAATTAATTCAGATTATATTGCAGGTAATGATAAAATAAATAGTGTAAATTAGATTTTAATAAATCAATAATAAACAAAAAAATAAGGTTCTCTTTAATTAACAGAAACTTAATTTCAGCTACTGAGCATCTAAAAATAAAATTATTTGTGATATGGAAAATAGTGGAACTATAGAGATTATAGAAACCGGTCTAGTATCAATATCAGTAGAAATACAATAAATATAGATGCTATTAATGTTAATAATGATAACGGTAAAATAAGTTAGCTGACGATTTAACGATTGATAAAGTTAGTTTGTCTGCTATAAATGAGATTATTTCAACTATCGATGAGGAGAAAAAAGGCTAATATTATACCAGTTGATGAAATATCATTAGCTGGAATAAAAAATGCTGAATTTAGTCAAAGTAATAAAGTATTAGCGGGTATGTTTAAATAGTTAACCTCTCATCATAGCGGCTAGGGCTTAGATAGTCGCTATTGTTTTTTCTACTCAATAAACTAATCAATTTCTATAAGAATAATATTTCACAAAATTATTAGAATGAGAATTCTAACACAAATATAGAGGTCAAAATTGTATTAGCCCATTAATTAAACTTGATCATTAGTGATAGATGTTGTTATTCGTTATATTTAAGTAATTTTGTTTATAAATTAACGATTTTATTGATTGTACTACAGTCAATTATTAATATGTTTTATATTGTTTAAGCTGATAATATTAGAGGCCTGTATTAAACGACTATTTTTAACCATAATGTGATTAATAAAATTCGATTTACATCAATACTCTGTTAAAAAACTTAGTGGTGAACCTAAAGGCTAACATGATAGTCTTATGGATCTAAAAACATCACAAATATTATGAGAATTAACCAGAGATCGACTGTCTAAGCCCTGAGGTGGTACTTTCCATAAAAAATAAATGTGGCATTTGATGGTTAAATCCAACAATTAACAACAAGAGGTTTGCATGCAGGGCATTAAAATGCGGTATTTTATTGGTGGCGTACTAATGGCTTTGTCCAGCCAACTGCCGGCAGAAACTTTGCAACCTGATCCTGCCTGGCAGCAGGGTAAATTAGATAATGGCTTTTCCTGGCAACTATTACAAACACCGCAGCGGCCGAATGATAGGATCCAATTGCGATTAGTTATTAAAGCGGGTTCAATGGTAGAAACAGCAAGTCAAAGAGGCTTTACCTATTTGATCCCCAAAATGGCACTATTTCATAGTAAAACCTTAAGCAGTTCGCAATTACAGCAGTTATGGCACAATGCGATTGATCCAGCAGCACCGATCCCGCCGGCGATTGTCTCTTATGATGTCACCCTATATAACCTAAGCTTACCTAATAATCGACCTGAATTACTTAAAGAAGCACTACAATGGTTGGCTGGCTCGGCAGCGGGTGGTCAATTTGATAAAAAATCCTTAATGATGATAACGCAGTTGCCAAAGAATTTGGTAGTAACACACCCAGCTAATGTAAAAGATCCTTTATGGCGGGCGAGAATAAGAGGATCAACGTTAATTGGCCATGAGCCGGGTGCGATGCCAGTTACGCCGGTTAAATTGGAAGAAATCAACAAATTTGTTCAACAATGGTATACGCCTGATATAATGACGCTTTATGTCGCTGGCCATGTAGATAGCCGTACATTGACGGAAAATATTAATCAGGTTTTTTCAACACTTAATGGAAAGCGCTCTATGCCGGTTACTATGGCCACTCTGCCTGTTCTTACACCACAAATAATTAATTTAACCAGCTTAGATCCAGCAAAAGATATTTTATCGCTGACTTGGGATTTTGGTTGGCGAACCATTAACGATTCTGAAATGTTAAAGCGATATTGGCGTGATGATTTAGCCAGAGAGACTATTTTTCGCTCAATAAAACAGACTTTTGACAAAAAATATGGCAAAGCTGTTGGATTGAATATGGATTGCCGTATTCAATATCAGAGAGCGAGCTGTGCATTATTAGTATCAGCAGCGCCTGAAAAAATGAAGAGTGTAACCGAGGGCTTATTAGCAGAATTATCTGCCATTAATAATAAAGGTGTGTCTCGGGCCATATTTGAACAAATAGTACAAGAAAAACAGCAGCAATTAGATCAACTGTTTGCGGCTTATGCCAGAGTAAGTACTGACATATTAATTAATCAGCGTCTGATTTCACAACAGAATGGTGTCATAGATATTGCGCCGGAACAGTTCCAGCGCTTACGGCAAGCTTTTTTAGCAGAATTAACATTAGCTGTAATAACAGAGGATGCTAAACGGTTGGTTGCGCAAGAACCTACCTTTATTTTATCTCAACCAGTGGATAAAAAACGATTAGATATTGCGCAGATCAGGAACAAGTTTAAACAAGTTCTGTGGTCGGCAGTGACAACATCCGCAACGGAACAGGAAGTAAATGAAGGCTCACCTGTTACCCGCGCTAATTAAGAATGGCAAAGAATTATAGTTTAATACTATATGGGTATCATGAATAGGCAGCTTATCATTAAAAATAAATACAGTTATGCGGCAAATAGTTACTGGTGATTAATTTTTTCAGCGGTATTTATGTAACATAATTTTTGGATTTTATTTACTAATATTTTTTCACTAATAAATTATTGAGCGTCAGTTTTATGCTTGCATTGTTATGCAGGTTTATCTGTGGCTATCCAGGCAGCACAAAAAAGAGTCAAACGGGCAAAAAAGTAGAAAAAAGCCATAAGCCCAATAACTGAACCAAATGCTGCACCTGATGGTGAGCTTGCCAGATTAGGCAATACCCAAGTCATAATAGATTTGAGTATTTCAAAGCCAATAGCGGCGATTAGTGTTCCTTTTAGTAGCGAAATGCGACGAAATTGTTGATGAGGTAAGATCCAAAAAATCCATAGAAAGAGTAGATAATTTGCCATAATTGAGATAGTTAAACCAACTATTGTCCAAATTGGACGTAGCCATTCAATACCATCAAGATGCAATAGACTAACCAGTGTTGCTTGTGCCGAACCAGCAATAGAAGTTAATGTTATGGTGATGACTAAGGCGATTAATAAGCCAATGAGAAAAAGAAAATCACGCAAATAACGGAAAAAAATGGATTCATTCTCATCTTCGTTTCTTTTCCAAATATCACCAGATTGCGCTAAAATTGCTTGACGAAGGTTATTAACCCAATTAACACCAGAATAAAGTGCAATGGCTAAACCAGTCAAACCGACGGCAGTACGTTGACGAATAGCTGTATCGATGCTTCTTTCCAGCGTTTGGGCTAATGTTGGATCACTAATGCTTTTTGAAATACCACGGATCAATTTTTCCAATAAATCGGGGTTAGAGGCTAGTATAAAGCCAGTTGCAGCAAAGGAAAACATAAGGACAGGGATCAAAGAGAGAAAAGAAAAATAGGTAATAGCGGCGCCAAATTGATTGCCCATACGGTCATTAAAACGTTCTGCTGCACGGATCAAATGGGCAATAAATGGAATATTACAGATAACATTAACCCACTTCTTTGAATAGGTTAATGCTTTCTTACCACTAACAACACTTTTACTCAACGTGTTTTTCACCTTTTGCTCTCCTTATGCTGCACGGCTATTATTTGCTCAAAGTTATTTTTAAGCATGGCCTATTTTTATCTAAATCCGTTTAATTTGCCGATGATTTATTTGCTTGCTTTCAATGTTTCCTCTGCCTGACGAAGTTCAGTTTTGGCTTGTTGTAGTTTTTGTTGCTGCTTACTAATTTTATTCTTATCGCCTTTTGTTTGCGCGGCTTTTAAGTCAACTTCACGTTCTTTGACTTTTAAGCGTTTTTTCTCAACTTCATTTTTATTTTTTTGATACACAGATTCAGATGTACAATTATGTTGTAAATTTTTTAACGCTTTTTCTAATCCATCAAGGCGATGTTTATTACCATGTTTTTTAGCATATTCGATTTCGGTCTGTAATTTTTGTTTTTTTATTTCACAGAGATTTATTTGTTGGCTAGCATATACTGAGTAACTAGCAAGCATAACCCCAATACAACATATTGATAATGGTATTTTTCTCATCTTACATTCACCTTTTTATTGTTAATAGTCTATTTAGCATAATGCTATAAAGGCATTATGTCATTATTAGTGATTAATATTACTATGATAAAATGTGCGGTAATATAAGCCGCATAATGGCTATATTTTTAGCTCTCATAAAATAGTTTTCTACATTAAATGGTAATAAATTTATGTTAAGTTATCGTCACAGTTTCCATGCAGGTAATCACGCTGATGTGTTAAAGCATATTGTACAAAGTTTGATTATTGAGTCCCTTAAGGAAAAAGAAACGCCTGTTCTTTATCTTGATACCCACGCTGGAGCTGGTCGTTATCAATTAACAACTAAGCATGCTGGTAAGACGGAAGAATATCGTGAGGGAATTGCGCGTTTATGGCAAAGAGATGATTTGCCGACAGTATTAGCTCCTTACCTAGCAGTAATGACTAAACTTAATGCTAAAGGTGAGCTTCATTATTATCCAGGATCGCCATTATTGGCTAAGTTTTTGTTACGCGAACAGGATAAATTGGTATTGACTGAATTACATCCTAGTGATTATCCCTTACTGCGATCAGAATTTGCAAAAGATAAGCGAGCACAAGTTTTACGCCAAGATGGCTTTCAACAGTTAAAATCTAAGTTACCGCCATCAAGTCGTCGAGGCATTATTTTGATTGATCCATCTTACGAATTAAAATCAGATTATCAGTCCGTCGTTAACGCGGTTTTAGAAGGTTATAAACGGTTTGCTACAGGAATTTACGCTATTTGGTATCCAGTAGTTTTGCGCCAGCAAGTTAAGCGAATGATCCAAGGACTGCAAAATAGTGGGATGCGTAAAATACTAAAGATTGAGTTAGCCGTGCGTCCAGATAGCGATCAACGAGGCATGACGGCTTCGGGTATGATCATCATTAATCCACCTTGGAAACTGGAACAGCAAATCCGTACATTATTACCATGGTTACATAAAATTTTAGTACCAGAAGGAATAGGCCATACCTGCGTAGAGTGGATTGTACCGGAATAAATTTTTTTATTCCGTATAGAGTAGGTTGGTAGTTTTTAACGGGTTCTTAATAAATAGCCTGTATAAGAATGTTCGTTAAACTGTAATTTAATTAATAAAATGGAAATAAATTAACGATGAGTGAACATTATAATTATATTGCTATTGGTGGTGGTAGCGGTGGAATTGCTTCAATAAATCGTGCGGCTATATATGGCCAAAAATGTGCTCTTATTGAAGCAAAAGCTTTAGGCGGGACTTGTGTTAATGTTGGTTGTGTACCCAAAAAAATCATGTGGTATGCCGCACAAGTTGCAGAAGCGATTCAAGCTTATGGTCCTGCTTATGGTTTTAATACCAGTATTAATCAATTTGATTGGCAGAAATTGATTACTAACCGGCAAAGTTATATTAGTCGTATTCACCAGTCTTATGAACTGGGTTTGAGCACTAATAACGTTAAGGTAATTAATGGATTTGCACGTTTTATTGATGCTCATACCATCGAAGTTAATGGCAGCAAGTTAACTGCAGATCATATTCTAATTGCTACTGGCGGAAGACCTGCTTGGCCTGATATTCCTGGAGCGGAATTTGGGATAGATTCAGATGGTTTTTTCCAATTAACATCATTACCTCAGCGAGTTGCAGTTGTTGGTGCAGGTTATATTGCTGTCGAATTAGCTGGCGTGTTAAATGCTTTGGGTAGTGAGACCCATTTGTTTGTTCGTCAGCATGCGCCTTTGCGTCATTTTGATCCTATGGTGGTTAAATCACTAGTGGGGATCATGAAAAATGAAGGGCTAACATTGCATACTGAATCTATTCCTAAAGCCGTCATTAAAAATTCTGACGGTAGTTTAACTTTACAGTTAGAAAATGGCAAAGCCCAAACTGTTGATACCTTAATCTGGGCAATTGGCCGTAAACCAATGACAGACAATTTGGATCTTGATTTGGCTGGTATAGAACGGGATAGTAAAGGTTATATTAAAGTTGATAAATTCCAAAACACAAATGTAGAAAGAGTGTATGCAGTCGGTGATAATACCGGGGCGGTCGAATTAACCCCAGTTGCAGTAGCGGCTGGCCGTCGATTATCCGAACGTCTATTTAATAATAAACCTGATGCGTTTCTGGATTATACCAATATACCTACAGTGGTATTTAGTCATCCACCAATAGGTACAGTGGGTTTTACCGAACCACAAGCAAAAGAAAAATTTGGTAGCGATAAAATTAAAGTATATCAATCTTCTTTTGTTTCAATGTACACAGCGGTAACGGCTCATCGTCAACCTTGCCGTATGAAGTTAGTTTGTGTTGGTGAGGAAGAGAAAATTGTCGGTATTCATGGTATCGGTTTTGGCATGGATGAAATCTTACAAGGTTTTGCCGTTGCTTTGAAAATGGGCGCCACTAAACAAGATTTTGATAATACCGTGGCAATTCATCCAACGGCAGCAGAAGAGTTTGTTACTATGAAATAATCCCTGTCTTGTTAGTGGTTATTTTCATTGATAAATTTTCTAAATGATGTGTGAATGCAATATCCTATAAATCAGAAGTTGGCATTTTTCACCAACTTCTGAAGGCTAACCGTTAACTCCGTACAAAGGCCAATAATTCAGTATTAATAGTATCCGCATCTGTAGTAGGCATACCATGTGGAAAACCTGTATAGGTTTTCAACGTGCCGTTTTGTAATAATTTCGCCGCTAACGGAGCGGAGGATTCATAAGGAACAATCTGGTCATCAACACTATGCATTACTAAAGTTGGGATAGTAGTAAGTTTCAAATCTTCGGTAAAATCTGTCTGTGAAAGAGCGACAATACAATCATAATGAGCTTTGGCACTGCCCATCATGCCCTGACGCCACCAATTCAAAATAATGCCTTGCGACGGTTTGGCATTTGGTCGATTGTAACCATAGAATGGTCCAGCCGGGAGGTCATAATAGAATTGTGCACGATTAGCGGCTAACTTAGCCTGCATATCATCGAAAACAGATTTAGCTAATCCTTTCGGGTTATTGTTGCTCTGTATCATGATTGGAGTAACCGCGCTAATAAGCACTGCTTTAGAAACATGATCTTCACCATGTCGAGCGATGTAGTGAATAACTTCACCACCTCCAGTGGAATGGCCTACATGAATAGCTTTCTGTATGCCAAGATGGTTCACTACAGCGGCAACATCATCAACGTAATGATCCATATCATGTCCATCCCAGACTTGGCTGGAACGCCCATGGCCGCGACGATCATGCGCAACCACACGGAAACCTTGTGCTAAGAAAAATAACATTTGGTTATCCCAATCGTCAGAACTTAATGGCCAGCCATGATGGAAGAAGATCACTGGAGCATCGTGTGGCCCCCAGTCTTTATAGAAAATTTCAACTTTATCTTTTGTTGTTATATATCCCATGCCTAATCCTTATACTTGTTTGTGGTTTTAATCAAAAATAGCTTGATTATTTGGCTAATTTTTATGTAGTTTCAGGTGTCTTGGATAGTAGCCTAATAAAAGTTTGGCTTTTGAAAAGATACTAGCTAAGTATGGCAAGATTTAATTTCAGCGTAGTTTAAGCGCGTTCCTGGTTGGCTAAAACCGTACTTAAATAATTTTAATAATAGCTTACTTAAGATAAGTTTCTAATATAGAAAGGGTTTATCTTTATTAAAAGATTGATCATCTAATTATATATGTTATGTGGCTATTTAATTGCTTACAAATATAAATAAATAAAATTTTTTATTTTAATCGGTGTAAACGATGTCGCATTAATTACTTAATATCTTGATCATCAATAGCAAATTATTTTTTAGTCTTATTTTTATAAGCTATCTTAGATTAGTCCAGAATAACCCAATATTATTGTTGATTATATTTTTTATCTAGCGCTTATAATAAAATTTATGTTAATAAATATAATCTATTTTGTTACTTGTCATTGCTTTTATTTGATTCTAACCAATTGGCTACATAATCGGCGATCTGTTCAGGAGAGTTAATATCCAATTGTAGAAGTTGGGTAGTCTGTTTGTTATCACTTGCAACTGCTATTACGTGTTGATCCAAAATATCCACAAAGGGACGGTTAGTTGTCGTTCGGTATAGCGCAATTTTAGGAATACTTTCTTCTTTAAATCCTTCAACTAAAATTAAATCGGTCTGTTGTGGATCAAATTGATTGGCTAAATAAGTTAAATCAAGGGTAGCGTTTTCTGGTGTTTCTGTCATTAATGCCCAACGTTGCTGACAGGCAATTAATGTTTGCTTGGCGCCGGCCTGGCGTAATTGGTAACTATCTTTATTAGGTTTATCAATGTCCATGTCGTGATGGGTATGTTTGATGATCCCAACTTGAATATTCTTTTTACCAAGTAAAGGAATAACTTTCTTTAATAGCGTTGTCTTACCTGTGCCACTATAAGCCGTTATTCCCAGTAGTGGGATTACATTTTTATTTATCATTTGTTTGCTGTTGCTCCCATTGATAGCATTCTGCCAATGTATTGAGATTAACAAAATTTTTGCCATCCTGAACAAAATTTACTGCGGAAGCGCAAATTTTTTCCATAAAAGACATTACCTTATGCTGATGCTTGAATAAATTTTCTTCTAGTGCCGGAATAACAGAACGATGGAGTAATGCAAAAGTTGGATGGTTTGAACCGGCACTAGTGACATAACTGCCCACATTTTCTTTGCGGCCTTGCCAAAGTTTTATCACTAGGTTATCGGGAAAATCAGGAACATCACAAGGTACAAAAACGACCCAAGATGTTTGAGCGGCATAAAGAGATGCTAACATGCCAGCTAGAGGGCCAGCAAAATCGACTATGGTATCAACAATGACAGGGTATCCTGCTTGTTGATATTCGGTAATATTTCGATTGGCATTAATGAGTAGATAATCAACTTGTGGCAACAGTTTTGAAATTGCATATTGGTAAAGGGGTTTGCCTACAATCTGGATTTGCCCTTTATCGCACCCATTCATTCGACGGGCTTGTCCACCTGCTAATATTACGCCAGTAATGCCAATTTTAACCATACTCAATTTACCTATCATGCTGAAGTCTTTAATTATTTATTTAATTTGTTATAAAGAACATTTTATATTATGGGGAAAAAGAATTAAATATTCTAATATTATAACGAATTATTAGTTAAAGAATTGGTGGTTTATTAAGAGTATGTTTAATATCTTGTTATTTATATCAATTAAATGGAGATTGATATTCAACATTAGCGGTAAAATAAATTATTGCTATTTTAGACCGGCAGACACTTTCTATTGAAGTACTACTCACGGCGGTTTGATTATTTTTAATAAGATATATCAATATATTAATAATTAATTTTAAGGTAATAACATAAAAAGCAAAAATCACTAGAATTGATTCATATTTATAAACCTATTATTCTTTAATGATACTGATTCTTGTACCACTTTCGCCCATCAATATTCCACTACTACCATCAACATCAAATTGGTAAATCAATCCCTTTTCTGTTAGTTTTATGTTACGTAACTTTATTATTTTTAACACTTTTTCATTATAGAAAACAGCCATGCCGGGTTTTAATCTCTGAAAAGTTGTTTTACGTTTTGGTTGTATATTAAACATAGTAACTTACCTAAAATTATTTTCTTAGAATACTAAACAAGCATCAAATCGATTAAGACTAACTATGCTATTAATTAGCTACAATAATATTAAAACTAATAAAAATATTTTTGTATCAATGTATTTGAAAAATTCATCCTAAATGTTTTTTATAAAGTATATACATAACCGCTTGCATGAAATTTTGAGGACAAATTTAAATACTATAAAAAATTAACATCTACACGATTTTATCTCCAAATTATTTTTATTGATAGATATTTAAATAAATTTCCCAAGTGTTGACGAAATCTTTTAATTAAATTAAAAATTAATTTATAACGTTTAGTGAACAACTATTTAATATTTATTTTTCAGATATCTTGTAATTATAAAACAGTGTATTATTAAGGTAAATACCTAGATTTTAGGTATTGTTATAGATGAAAATTATTAATATAATTGACGATTTAATTATTTTATGGGAATAAATTTTGTTACAGATTGCGCTTGCTCAAATTGATACAATTTTGGGTGATAAGGAAAGTAATTTATTAAAAATAGAAAGATTATGTAAAAAAGCGGCATCGAATAATACGGATATTATCTGTTTCCCTGAATTAGCAACAACTGGCTATTCGCCAGAATTATTACGTACTAAACTATGGTCGCTTAGTGAATCGAATGGTGGAGAAACTGACCAGTTATTAAGTAAACTCTCAACACAGCTAAATTTAACCATTATATGCGGATTTATTGAACGGGGAGAAATTTTAGGCAAAATTTTTAATTCAGCAGGTATTTGGACGCCAAACAATAAAAGTTGGATTGGAACGTTTCAAAAAACGCATTTGGTTAACCATGAAAGAACTTGGTTTACTGCAGGGAATAAGATACCTATATTTGACACGCCAAAGTGCCGTATTGGGGTAATGATTTGTCATGATGCTGGTTTTCCTGAACTCGCAAGAATTCTAGCCTTGAAAGGAGCAGATATTCTGTTTCTTCCCGCTGCCTGGCATAAAGAAAATAAAGATATTTGGTCGATAAATTGTGCCAGTCGAGCTTTGGAAAATGGCATTCATTTGGTGGCTGTGAATAGATGGGGCAAAGAAAAAGATCTCAATTTCTTTGGTGGTAGTCAATTAATAGGAGCACGTGGACAGTCGTTAAAAGTAGCATCTTACAATGATGAAGATCTTGCTTTTTGCGAGGTTGATTTTAACTTACAAGCAAAAAGCAGATTAGAGATACCTTATTTGCGGGATAGGCGGACAGATATTTATTCTATTAGATATTTATCTGAAAAATAGTTGATTCATTTTTTTGTTAAAAAAGTGCACAGTAACCAATATGCGATACTAGCGCTTAATAAAGAATTTAATGATGGTATGCCAAAGTCGGTTGTAGCGCCAACAACGCTGCCTAATAGACAGGATATAATGGCATTCCATCCGACTAAGGGTATTGATGTTAAGCTTGGTAATTCACCCTTTTGTCTAGAACAATCGAGTAATTTACGATTAGTGTGAATGATATAATAATCAATCAACATTACTCCTATAATAGGAGGGAAAAGGATACCGAGAAAAGTGAGAAAAGTGACAAACCCCTCTAAGATACCTAAAACAGATAAAATAGTTCCTATACATCCCAAAGTAATTGTTAGCCAAACGTAAGACAACTTTTTGCCTGTCAGCCCTTCAACAGCACTAGCAACCCCTAATGATGAAGAATAAAGGTTCAAGTCATTAATTTTTATAGCTGATAAAATAACCGTAAGAAGACCTATCCATCCGGCTGTTTGTCCCATAATTGTCACTACATCATGAGTGTTTAGTGCGTGGGCAATTAATATTGCAATCCCATTAACAATAAATTCACCGATGATAATTGAGGTTAATGTCATCCAAAAGACATGCTTACTACTTTGACAATAACGGCTAATATCTGGTGTAGTGAAGGCGCCAGTCATACATCCACCAACAACGGCTGTGATCGCAGCACTTAGACCCATTGCTGTTCCGGTAGGTGTAGTGGTGATTAAATTAATAATATTGTGATCTTTTACTAATAAAAAGAAAATCCAGCCTACTACCAGACTAAATAGGGGTACAGAGATTTTTGCTGTCCAATTTAAAGCCTTAACGCCGAAAGCAACTAACGTTGTTAGCGTCAAGCCTGAGATGATAGCAGCCCAGCTGAAGCCGAACCAATTATTAGTTGAATAATTGAGGCTATTAGCTAAAATTGAATTTTGTATACCAAACCAACCGAGCAAACTAACAGCGATAATTATCCCGACCAGCGCTGAGCCTAGACGCCCAAATCCGCACCACCGAGAAAGTAAACTAATTGATAATCCCTCTTTTGCCCCGGCAATTCCCAAACCCAAACTTAATAATTCTAGTATTAAAGTACCGCATAATGTTGCTATCATTGCCTGCTCAAATGTCATGGCATGACCCAACATTGCGCCGAGCATAAATTGTGATAGTGAGGTCATTTGCCCTATTCTGATTAATGTTACATTAAATAAACTTAATCTGGCATTAAGAGGCACCCTATATAGTGAATATGAAGCATGGTCAGACATATATTAACTCCCTTAATTGTTTTGTATCTGATTTATTTAACAAATTTTATTCCGTTTTTTAAAAATTTTTGTGGAACATATCTATCAAATCCGGTTGATTTACAGTATTCAATGAATTGTCTTAAACAATGTGCGCCCACTTTTTTATAAATGCTCTTCAGATGGACTTCTACGGTTTGGATAGCAATATTTAAGCATTTGGCTATTTCTTTACTACTAAGTTTTTGCTGGGCAAGGAAAACGATATCTAGTTCTCTATTGGAAAAAAGATCATTAGGAGGAGTGAATAAATATACAGAAGGATGGCAGATGTTTATACATAAGTTGGCTAATTCACGTCCGTGGTAAATTGTTCCTATAATTTCACCAGATTCATTATAAAATGGCCGCTTTTCAAAAAAGTAGGGTTTTAATTTTTTTTCTTTGAAATTAAATGAGGTTTGAATGACAGCCTCTTTTTTGTCATTAAAAATTACATTGTTATCATGTATTATTAAATCTGAGGATAATTCAGCCACAGGATGAGGTAATTCGCTATCAAGGATACCTTCTATATTAAAATCGAGCTTTATTCCTAGATGCGTAAAGTTATTAACATAAACATATCTTGAGTTTAAGTCTTTAATTCCCCAGGGATCTTTCTCATGTTTTAAAAATGTGTGCAAGCTACCTAACTGTTTGTCTGATATGGTTTTTCCCATTGAAGTAACCTTTTTATTTTTAAATGGCTAAACCTTTTTATGAAAAAAATGATATCTCCTGTTTTGATTTTTTATTAAATTTTGTACCCAGTATTAATCTTTTTACAATAAGATTACGCTGGCACGTATTTAAATAGTGATTTGGCTGCCTTACAAACGGATAAATACTAAAATGAATAGTAATAATTTCTTCATTTTTTGAATATGATGAAATAGAGATATTTACTAATGTTTGTGAATTTATTTTAAATTCTAAGAAAATATCTGCCGGGCTAGTTTTGTTTTGCTGTAACTTATTTATAACGTAAGTAAAATGCCAATTAAGTATAAAATCAACAAACATTTTTTATTCCCTCATTTTAATAGTGACAATTATCATTCGGGTATAGATTTGTAGGAGATAAAACTTCGCTTGTTAGAGTTTCCGAGCGTAAATATTACTATAACCTAACCAAATTTTCTTACATGAAACAACTGTTAATTAAAGAATTTATTTTATAATTCTCGTATGTGATATTGCTAATGATAGATTTATCATATTGGATGTACTAAAGAAAAACGCTGATAATGATTATTAGCGTTTTTTAGTAACAAAAGATTTATTTTCTATGGATAGGTTGTTTTTAACACAGCTGATGATTAATACTTTTAACAGTAAATAGCGCTAAATATTTGGCAATATTTATTTAATTTAGAGATTTTTTAAGCCACGCCAAATAATTAATATCGCCATCGGTTACTGCTATTACTAACAATTCGGGAACTTGGTAAGGATGGTAGGTTTTAATGTGTGAAAACACTTTATCTTGTAAAGTGATATGTGTTTTGATGAGCATTTGTACTTCAGTTTGTTGTTCTAGCTCATCTTGCCAGCGATAAAACGAAATAGCTTGTGGTAAAAGCGTAACACACGCGGCGAGTTTTTTAACAACTAATTGTTTGGCAATGATTTTTGCGGTTGCCTCATCGGGTGTTGTACATAGAACAATGCGAATATCTTCGTTATTGTGATGTGAAATTGTTTCATTTAAATGCTGTTGCATCATGAGCAATTACCTTTAAAAATTGTGTTGAAAGGAATTAAAACAGCTTTTTTGAGCGAGCGATAATTAATAAAACAAATATGTGTATTAAAAAAATTAGTTATATCTAAATTATGTAGCAAATTCATTACAATATGTTAATTATTTTGCATGTAGATAATGTATGTTAAAACCGTCATTTTTATTCATTATTGCTAATGGAATATAACCAAAATTAATTCGGCTAGGTACACTTATTATAAATATATTTATCGATTAGATAGTTGATATTTTAACTTAATACATGATAGTAAAGAATAGGAGAAAAATATAAATTTTATGTTAATTGACAAAGTAACACTTTTCCTAGTCAATAATCCTGGATAATTTGTATAAATAATTTGTTATTAAGGCATTGAAAAATGAAATATCATCGGTTAAAAGAAGTTATTGAACTACTGTACCCCATATGGCAGGTATATCCAGAATTAAATTTGGTTCAATTATTACAAAAATTAGCTGATGAAGCTGGTTTTAAAGGAGATCTAGGTGATTTGACCGACGATACTTTGATCTATCATTTAAAAATGCGTAGTTCTCCAACGGAAGCTGTGATACCTGGATTGAAAAAAGATTATGAAGACGATTTCAAAACAGCGCTTTTACGTGCCCGGGGCATTATTAAAGATTAACCTGATAGAGATAATAAAGTGACACAGCAAAGTGCTTTTCATTTCAAAACGATTACCCCCGATTTAATTCATGATGCGTTATTAGAAGTTGGATTATACCCTGATTCAGGGATATTTGAGTTGAATAGTTATGAAAACCGAGTTTACCAGTTTGTAGATGAACAGCGTAAGCGTTACGTTGTGAAATTTTATCGTCCAGCTCGCTGGAATCAGACTCAGATTCAAGAAGAGCATGATCTTATGTTATCTTTACATGCAGCAGGTTTATCTGTTGTAGCTCCGCTATTTTTTGCCGGGCAAACTGTATTGGAGTATAGAGGTTTTTTCTATGCAGTTTTTCCAGCTGTTGGTGGACGGCAATATGAGGCTGATAACTTGTTACAGTTGGAAGAGGTTGGCCGATTAATTGGACGTATTCATCAAATAGGATACCAACACAACTTTACCTCTCGCCCAACTATTGGAATTGATGAATATTTAATTACGCCTCGTGAAATTTTAGCTAATACTTCTTTATTGACTGCTGATTTAAAGCCGAGTTTCCTATTAGTTGTTGATAAACTAATTGAAGAAGTAAAAAAACGCTGGTCTCAACAATATCGTTGCCTCCGCTTACAGGGGGATTGTCATCCTGGTAATATTTTGTGGCGAGATGGCCCTTTTATTGTCGATTTTGATGATGCTCGTAATGGCCCAGCAATACAAGATTTATGGATGCTTTTAAATGGCGAACGTCGGGAACAACGAATTCAACTGGAAATATTATTAGAAGGTTATACTGAATATGCGCATTTTGATAAGGAGCAATTAACTCTGATTGAGCCTTTACGGGCAATGCGGATGGTTCATTATTTATCATGGATTGTTCGGCGATGGGAAGATCCGGCTTTTGCGCGTGCTTTTCCTTGGATGATTGAATATGATTTTTGGCGTAAACAGATGTTACTTTTTTCTGAACAGATCAATGCGCTAAATGAGCAGCCTTTGCAACCCGGTTTAGCATATTAATAAATGGAAAATATTTTTGGAGAGTGAGTAATATGAATAAGTTTTGGTTAGCCTTGATAGGGTTAGTAATGTCTTATAGTGTTTCTGCAGCAAGTTACACAGAGGGTACTGAATTTATCAAAATACAAAAAGCGGTACAAAATGCACCTCGCGTAGTAGAGTTTTTTTCTTTTTACTGTCCACATTGTTATCAATTTGAATCCATCTATCATGTTTCACAAACAGTAGCCAAAAATTTACCTAAAGATATTAAAATGGAACGCTACCATGTTGATTTTTTGGGGCCATTAGGCGCTGAGTTAACCAAAGCTTGGACGGTAGCAATGGTGTTAAAAGTTGAGGATAAAGTGTCACCGTTGCTGTTTGAAGGGATCCAAAAGTCAGAATCGATAAATACACCCGCTGATATTAAAGCATTATTTATTAGAGCTGGCGTCAAAAGTGAAGAATATGATGCAGCGCTAAATAGTTTTGTCGTTAAATCGTTGGTGGTAAAACAGCAGCAAGCAGCGAACGATTTTCAATTACGTGGCGTGCCAGCTATGTTTGTTAATGGTAAGTATATGGTACGTAACAACGGTATAACCATTGAAGATGCCGACCATTATGCTAAAGCTTATTCTGATGTTGTTAACTTTTTAATTAGCAAATAAGTAAATCTTTTTTCCGCTTGTTTGGAATTGCACCCTGTTGTGCCAACGGTTTAACATATTGGTACAACAGCGGATTTTTTCTTTTTTTTGGCATATTATTCTGTAATATCCACAAAAAAATGTTAACCAACAAAAATAGCAGCGCGATATTATTTTTATCCGTAACGTCTTGATTCTCATTTAATATTGTTTTCTAAGCTAAATCTGTTTAACTATTGAATATAGTATAATAAGAAGATTTACACACAAGTTTATCCACAGGATGTTCTGGTGCTATCAGCGTTGGAAAAGTGACAAATTGAAAATAAATTCAGGCAAAATTCGTTTCTCTCTCATGAGTGTGGCATTCTATCACTATTAATTACTTTGATGATGAAAAAGACTATGGCTCAAATTGCAGAAAACCCATATATCCTAGTTGATGGCTCTTCTTACCTTTATCGTGCATATCATGCTTTTCCCCCATTAACCAATAGTGCAGGTGAACCAACTGGTGCTATGTATGGTGTTCTTAATATGCTCCGTAGTTTAATTATGCAATATAAGCCGAGTCATATTGCGGTCGTATTTGATGCTAAAGGAAAAACTTTTCGAGATGAATTATTTGAGCAGTACAAATCTCAACGACCCCCGATGCCTGATGATTTACGTGAACAAATAGCGCCGCTACATGAAATGGTTGCTGCCATGGGGCTTCCTTTGTTGGTTGTTGCTGGTGTAGAAGCTGATGATGTAATAGGTACATTAGCTTTACAGGCTAGTAAGAAAGGATTACCTGTATTAATTAGTACAGGTGATAAAGATATGGCTCAATTAGTGACTGCTAATATTACACTCATTAATACTATGACGAACACCATTTTAGGGCCGGCAGAGGTTGTTGATAAATATGGCGTGCCGCCTGAGTTGATGGTTGATTTCCTCGCATTGATGGGTGATTCTTCTGATAATATTCCTGGTGTACCTGGGGTAGGAGAAAAAACAGCATTAGCTTTATTGCAAGGGATTGGCGATCTGGCAACGATTTACCAGAACTTATCAGCAATTGCACCATTGGGATTTCGTGGATCGAAAACATTAGCAGAAAAGATGGCACAACATAAAGATATTGCTTTCTTATCTTATAAATTAGCCACAATTAAGACTAATGTTGACTTAACGACAGATTATGATGGATTGGTTATGCAGGCGCCTGATATTGAAAAGTTACACGCGCTTTTTAGTCGTTATGAATTTAAGTGTTGGTTAGCTGATTTACAAAATGGTGGTTGGCTAACGAAAAAAACTGCTCAATCTTCAACCACTACTTCTGTTAACAATAATGATATTTTTTTAGCTAAAGAGCCGGTTGCCGCATTATCAACAGAACATTATCAAACGATATTGACCAAAGCTGATTTGATGCAATGGGTTGAAAAATTGCAATCGGCAAAGTGTTTTGCCTTTGATACCGAAACTGACAGCCTTGATACGCTATCAGCCCATCTCATTGGACTCTCTTTTGCCATCGAAGAAGGTAACGGTGCTTATCTTCCGCTAGGGCATGATTATCTTGATGCGCCACAACAATTACCCTTAGATGAGGTATTAGCGGCGATAAAACCGATTTTAGTTGACAAAAATATTCAAAAGATTGGTCAGAATTTAAAATTCGATTATGGCATAATGGCAAATTATGATATTGAATTAAAAAATATGGCCTTTGATACGATGCTGGAATCTTACGTATTAAATAGTGTCGCCGGACTGGGACGTCATGATATGGATAGCTTAGCTCAACGGCATCTCAATCATAAAACTATAACTTTTGAAGAGATTGCTGGCAAAGGAAAAAATCAGCTAACGTTCAATCAAATCCCACTCGAACAAGCGTCAACTTATGCAGCCGAAGATGCAGATGTCACTTTATTATTACACCAAACCCTATGGCCTCAGCTAGAGGCAGAACCAAAATTAAAAGGCATTTTTCAACAGATAGAGATGCCGCTAGTACCGGTATTAGCCCGTATGGAGCGGATTGGAGTGCTTATTGATGCAAATAAGCTTGCTAAACAATCTCAGGAGATAGCAAGCCGATTAATGGAAATTGAAAAAGAAGCATATGCTATTGCTGAGCAAGAATTTAATTTGGCATCACCTAAACAGTTGCAAGCCATTTTGTTTGAAAAACTTCAATTGCCAGTGGTAAAGAAAACTCCTAGTGGAACACCTTCCACGAATGAGGAAGTTTTAGAGGAGCTTGCCTTTAGTCATGAGCTGCCAAAAATTATTTTGCAACACCGTAGCTTGTCAAAATTGAAATCGACTTACACCGATAAACTACCGATGATGATCCACCCCAAAACGAAACGGGTACATACTTCCTATCACCAGGCAGTAACGGCAACTGGCAGACTCTCTTCCCGTGATCCTAATTTACAAAATATTCCAGTTAGAACTGAGGAAGGACGAAGGATCCGTCAAGCGTTTATTGCTCGGGAAGGTTATAAAATTGTAGCCGCAGATTATTCGCAAATCGAATTGCGTATTATGGCTCACCTTTCGCAGGATAAAGGATTGCGTGATGCTTTTGCCGAAGGAAAAGATATTCATCGAGCAACTGCGGCAGAGGTTTTTGGTGTATTGTTGACTGATGTTACTAATGAACAGCGTCGTAGCGCAAAAGCGATTAATTTTGGTTTAATCTATGGTATGAGCGCTTTTGGATTATCCCGTCAGTTAGGAATTACGCGTGGCCAAGCGCAGCATTATATGGATCGTTATTTTGAGCGCTATCCTGGTGTTTTAAGTTATATGGAACGTACTCGTAAGCAAGCTGCCGAGCAAGGATATGTTGAAACGCTAGCCGGACGTCGACTCTATTTGCCTGATATTAATTCTCGTAATGCAATGCGACGTAAAGCATCTGAACGTGAAGCTATTAACGCACCAATGCAAGGAACGGCGGCTGATATTATAAAGAAAGCGATGATCGCATTAGATAAATGGATTGAATCGGTAAAACCTGATCTTTATATGTTGATGCAAGTACACGATGAATTAGTATTTGAAGTAAAAGAGTCTGCAGTTGAGAGGTCACAACAAAAAATCCGTCAGTTAATGGAAAAAAGTATGCAACTAACTGTTCCACTAAAAGTTGATATTGGTATTGGTAATAATTGGGATGAAGCACATTAAATAATAAAATATTTTGCAAGAATAAGGCTGCATTTATGCTATTTGTCGATAAAAATTTTAATCAAACCAACTAATTTTATTTGTGACAAAATAACATAGTGGGTAATCACTGACTTTTGTTAGATGAGTAACCCTACTGTTTTGACCAAACCATGCAGTTTTTATCACTAAAAATGTATAATATTGACTAATTAAGTACTAAAGTTATCAAAAAAATCGGTATTGATTACATTAAGTAAAGTTATAGCCTCAATCTGATGAAAAAAGTAACAAAAAAACTTTTTTTTCTTCGCGAAATAAAGTAAAGTAATTCGTGTAGGGTACAGAGGTAAGATGTTCTATTTTTAAAATCTATTACTTTGTGTAATCAGATAAGCTGATTATTAAGCTGCTCTAGTCAAATAATTGACTAGAGCATTTTTTTATTTGTATTTAAGAAAATGTAACGGCGGTGATAAAGAAATACCTTTAATTATCCATCATGTAGATTAATTATGTTTAGAATGTTGCTCGTTAAACCATTCATCTAATTTAAGTTGTAATTTATCAATACCCATTTTTTTTAATGAAGAAAAAGTTTCAACTTGTAAATTACCAGCCACGGTTTTTAATTTATTACGTACGGCAATAACTTGCGCTTTTCGTTTATTCGGAACTAGTTTGTCTGCTTTCGTTAGCAATACAAGTATTGGAATATTCATTGCCACAGACCATTCAATCATTTGTATATCCATATCTTTTAATGGATGACGAATGTCCATTAATATTATCAATCCTTTTAAACATTTTCTTTTTTGTAAATATTCGCTTAATGCTTGTTGCCATTGGCGTTTAACTGATTCGGGGACTTCTGCATAACCGTAGCCAGGTAAATCAACCAGTCTAATACCCTCTGCGACTTCGAACAGATTGATTAACTTTGTTCTGCCAGGTGTTTTACTGGTACGCGCTAAATTTTTTTGTTGGGTAAGTGCATTTAATGCGCTAGATTTACCGGCGTTAGAACGGCCAGCGAAGGCAATTTCTATCCCATGATCGTTTGGTAAATGGTGAATATCAGGCGCGCTTGTGACAAATTTTGTCTGGTGATAGTTGTAATTTTTGTTTGTCATCATTGTTTCTCGCTGATTTCGGCTTAAAGTAGAGAAATTATACCTTGTAGAGGATAAATTAAGATAGTGATAGCTACATGAAAGATAGATGATTATCCGTTAATCAATTTTATTAAAAATAACATTTTTTACATAAGAAAAAAATATGAAATGTGACAGAATAGATCCTATTATTTAATTAGGTCAATTTAGGCCAGTTATGTATTTTTACTTAGTATAATGACCTGACGGTACTAAATTTTAGCTTACATTTTCATCTAAAAAAAATTAAAAGGAACTTGAATGTTAAAACGTTTTTTTGTGCCGCTACTGGTAGCGTATATGGTTAGCATCTCTTCTTTTGCTGTCGCAGCTGAGGCTACTATTGTTAAATTAGTGACTTCTAAGGGGAATATCCTACTTGAATTAAATAATAAAAAAGCGCCTATAACTACCGATAATTTTATTCAGTATGTAAAAGAAGGTTATTATCAAAATACTATTTTCCATCGTGTGATCCCTGGTTTTATGATCCAAGGTGGTGGCTTTATTAGTGGTTTGCAACCTCAACCAAATATTCGCTTGCCAATCAAAAATGAAGCTGATAATGGCTTACGTAATTTACGTGGCACAATTGCAATGGCGCGCACATCAGCTAAGGATAGTGCAACTAGCCAATTTTTTATCAATACAGCAGATAATGCATTCTTAGATCATGGCCAACGTGATTTTGGCTATGCCGTTTTTGGTAAAGTGATTGACGGAATGGATGTAGTTGACAAAATTTCGAGTGTAACAACAACAAATATTGGTCCCTACCAAAATGTACCGACTGAAGAAATAAAAATTATTTCTGCCAGTATAGAATAATTTATTTAATAGCAGAAAATATTTTCTGCTATTAAATTTAACATAATTTTTTAATATTCAATGACAATTAAAAAACTAAAATAATTTATCTGCCTTTATCTTGCTATTACCGGTAAAACTTTACTTTATAATAAAACAAAATATCCATCAGTTTATTAATTTATATCGTTATCATTGTTGCTAATGAGGAATTATTGTTTGAGTAAGCTACTACCTAGTTGCCAGAAACTAATAGAAAATATTGTTGAACCTAAAATAGAACATAACAATAATCAATTTTCAGAATTGTTAAATATGGCGCCTATGTCTACTTATTTTTTGGATGAGAAAATTAAATACACACCGGGCGAAAAGATTCGATTTTCTGAAAAAACACAAATACTTATTTCAAGTTCAGCAACATTGAGCCGAGCATTGAAAACATTGGAAGTTGATGGTTGGAAATTAGTTGTAGCGCAACGAGGGCAAGGAACTGCTACCGATTTGCGACGGAAAACTGTTTTTATTTCAAATCGAGTTTTGAATCATCCTAATTTGACTATACAAGCACTATCCCATGAAATTGGGCATATTTTTTATACAGAAAAGCCAAATATAGAATCTAAATCAAATTTTATTTCTTATTTTTTAGCGAGTGAAGGTGCTGCGACGATTAAAAATATTGAGATCCAACGAGAAATTATTAATCACATGGCAGTAGATATTGGAATTATGGCAAATCCAAGAAATATAAAATGTTATAATGAAGTCTATGATAATTATCTTATTGATAACAAATTTGATGAAGCGACTAAATATATTGGTGAAATTTATCGATATAACGAAATAACATCAAATAACTTAAAACCTTATGGTCAATATTATAACGAAGTTTATAATGATTTATAGTTATCACTTATAATTATTCTAATTAATAATTATTATGTTTATTTATTGAAATGAAACATTTTGATTGATTTTTATGAGCTATTTTTTTCTGCGGTTATGGTATGATAGCCAACTTTGTTATTATGGTATTATAATCTGTACAATTTTCCTTAATAATAAAGATCAAAATTAAGGAATTATTACTATAAAAATCATTTGGATAGCTAGTTATGCTTTTGATAATTGATAACTATGATTCGTTTACCTATAACCTTTATCAATATCTGTGTGAATTAGGGGTTAATGTCGTGGTTAAGCGTAATGATGCAATAACTATCTCGGAGATAGAAACATTAGCGCCGACACATTTAGTCATTTCACCAGGTCCATGTACACCTAACCAGGCGGGTGTTTCACTTGAAACAATTTCCTATTTTGCCGGTAAGATCCCAATTTTGGGTGTTTGCCTTGGTCACCAGGCGATTGGACAGGCTTTTGGTGCTTCTATTGTTAAAGCGAGAGAAGTAATGCATGGTAAAGTATCCGCAATTCATCATAATCAGCAAGGTATTTTTAAAGGATTAAATCGTCCATTACAGGTAACTCGTTATCATTCTTTGGTGATTGATGCTGGAACATTGCCCGCAACTTTTGAAGTGACTGCATGGACGTTACATGATGGAAATATTGATGAAATTATGGGTATCCGGCATAAAACACTACCTATTGAAGGTGTTCAATTTCATCCGGAAAGTATCTTGAGTGAGCAAGGACATGAGTTATTAAATAATTTTCTAAAGTATTAATTTATCAAGAATTAGTTCAAGTTTGGCTATTTATATTCAATGATTAATATAACTATCAATATTGGATAAAGTAGGCTTTATTTTGCTTGAGATGTAAACTTCAATAGGGTGAAAAGTAGTCTATGGTAAAGGGTTTGTTTAAATATTATTAAAACATGTGTTTTTGTATTTACTATCGATAAAAGACTACTATTAAAAATAATAAAAAAATTTTTGTTAAATTCTTTATTATCAAAAAATGGTAGCAAGATGATCATCTGTAAACGGGTTTTTGCTGACAAAGCCAGTAATAATGGCTATCGGGTTTTGGTTGATAGGATATGGCCTAGAGGCATTAAAAAGCAAGACCTTCGTTATGATGAATGGAATAAAAATGTTGCTCACTCAAATGATTTAAGAAAATGGTTTCATAAATATCCAGCAAATTTTGAGTTGTTTAAGCGACTTTATTTTGCAGAGTTAGAAAATAATCCTGATAGTTGGCAACATTTATTGCTTAAAACAAAATCAGGTTGTTTGGTGCTTCTTTTTTCCAGCAAAGATGAAGATCATAATAATGCCGTGGTATTAAAATCATTTTTGGAAAATAAACTCAATAGGGTTTGATCATTATACTTTAGCTATCTAGTTAATTTTCTGATAGATAGTCTGATTATTTTTAATTTCGAATATCATATTAAATCAGTATCATCATTCAGCTATCCAATTTATTTTATTTATTAACCGTTTTATTCGATTTTTTTATTATTATTGTGTGCTATATATTCATAATTGAAGTATATATTTAATAAGAATAATAAAAAACAAACTTATAAAACCAATACGCTACATAAAAGTAGGTACTGGTTTATAGAATATTAACGCGTACCGTAAACGACAATAGTTTTACCGTGAGCAGAAATTAGATTTTGATCTTCTAGCATTTTTAGGATACGTCCCACTGTTTCGCGTGAGCATCCTACTATTTGACCTATCTCTTGACGAGTAATTTTAATTTGCATCCCATCTGGATGCGTCATCGCGTCAGGTTGTTTGGCTAAATTTAATAATGTTTGTGCAATACGTCCTGTGACATCTAAAAAAGCGAGATTACCGACTTTTTCAGACGTTGTTTGTAAGCGTTTAGCCATTTGCGCTGATAACCGCATTAAGATATCTGGATTTACCTGTATTAATTGGCGGAATTTTTTATAAGAAATTTCAGCGACTTCACAGGCGCTTTTAGCTCTAACCCAAGCTGTGCGTTCTTGCCCCTCCTCAAATAATCCAAGTTCACCAATAAAGTCCCCTTGATTCAGGTAGGAAAGGATCATCTCTTTTCCTTCTTCATCTTTAATCAAAACAGCAACAGAACCTTTTACAATATAATAAAGAGTTTCTGCTTTTTCGCCCTGATGTATAAGAGTACTTTTGGATGGATATTTGTGAATATGGCAGTGTGACAAAAACCATTCAAGAGTAGGGTCTGTGTGTGGTTTGCCGAAAACCATTCGCTTAATCCTCTAATGTTATTGCAGCCTGAATACCAAAATACGAGTCTTCACAAGGCTGACTCATCTTATAAAGTTCTAACATAGCATACTAACTTGTTTAGTTTGGGAAAGTTAATATTAACTATAGGGTATATTGATTCGGAATTTTTGGTATTGATCTTAACCATACTATAAATGTGCTTTTGCTTTGTAGCATAATAAAAGCATCCTGTCTCTACTGTCTCGATTCAGCAATATTGTATAAGCCAAAAATTTCATATTTTAGCAATAAGTTGATTAGTTTTATTGTATTTATTAATAAGTATCACTAAGTAAATATTACAAATAAAAAATAAAACTGGAATAATAATATATTATTTCATAAGTTATCAAATTATAGCAAAAATAAATATTAACATTATAAAATAATTACTATATAAAATAATTAACAAGGAAATGTTAACGTTATTATTATACTATAAATAAAAGATAATTTTATGCACAGTTTAAATCTTAAAGTGGGTATAAGAATAAAAAATTGATATAAGTAAAAATATAATGCTGTATTGTTAGCTTCTTTTATGGATAATTTTCTTATTAGAGACGAGCTTTTTTACTAATGGAGTCATAATTAACTCTAGTGCTAAACCTAGTTTCCCGCCTGGAACAACTAATGTATTTATTGATGAAATAAATGAATTGTGTAACATGGCTAAAAGATAGGAAAAATTGATCTGGGTCAGACCATTAAATCGGATCACTATAAAACTTTCATCAGGAGAAGGAATGGCTTTAGCGGCAAAGGGGTTAGAGGTATCGACGGTTGGAACGCGTTGAAAGTTGATATGGGTGCGAGAAAATTGTGGGGTGATGTATTTAATGTAATCTCCCATTGAGCGAATAACTGAATCCATCACAGCTTCTCTTGAATGACCCCGTTCTGATGTATCACGAATTAGCTTCTGGATCCATTCAAGATTAACAATAGGCACAACGCCGACTAATAAGTCTACATGTTTAGCGACATTATATTTTGATGTTACAACACCACCATGTAACCCTTCATAAAATAGTATATCGGTATTTTTAGGCAATGCTTCCCATGGCGTAAAAGTTCCAGGCTGAAGATTGTAGGGGACTGCTTCATCATAGGTATGTAAATAATGTCGACGTTTTCCTGTCCCTTTTTCGCCATACTCGATTAAACTTCGTTCTAGCAGACCAAAGTCATTGGATTCAGGCCCAAAATAACTAATATGACGACTCTGTTCTTTAGCTTTACGAATAGCAACATCCATTTCAGGGCGAGTATAACGATGAAAGCTATCACCTTCAATGGTTGCTGCCGAAAGTTTTAGCTGGGTAAAGATTTTTTGAAATGCAAGGCTAGTAGTGCTGGTGCCCGCACCACTGGAGCCTGTTACCGCAATGATCGGATGATTAGCTGACATATAAATAGCTTCCATTACGCACTTAGATAACACAATGTTTTAACACATTAATTACAATAACGTAAAATTTATTTTTAGATAGTAATATATACAGTTATTAAAGGATCTAATTGTGTTTTTGGCAAAATATTTATCGTTTCATGCAATTCAGACCAGACAAGCACAACACTTCCTAATCGTAATTGCTGCTTAATATCCTCAACTTTTTCATCCAGTGTTTTCTCATCTTTACCGTAATCTGTTCCTTCTCGTAAGACAAAGCTTTCGATCAAATTATTTAAAGTATCCGCTGCTAGTTGTTGCCATGGAATGATCATAAATTACGGCTCCAGATATGGGGTTAACCAATCAGGTATACGTTGCTCAAGCCACATTTGAGGTTGTTTTAATGTGCCACTAACAAACCCAACGTGACCACCATGTTCTGTTATTTGATACTCGATATTAGCAGGTAATTGGGTGATATTTGGTACAACTTCAGGCGCCATAAAAGGATCATCTTTTGCATGAATAATCAGTGTTGGCACACGGATATTGGGTAACCGAGGCAGAGCACTACATTGATTATAATAATCCGTCGCATCTTTAAAACCGTGTATTTTTGCCGTAACGACATTATCAAAATCACGCAGCCGTTTTAGTTTTTTTAGTTGTAGCAAATTAAGCGGTAATGAACCTGGGTAGCGAATGAGTTTGCGTGTTGCATTACGTTTAAGGCCATTTAGTAAATAACGTTCATAAAATTGTGAAATCCCTTTTTCTAAACGAATTGAACAAGGTTCTAACATTAAAGGAGCAGAAACAATGACTCCGGCATTAACATCAGCATATTGCCCAGTTTCAGCTAAATAGCAAGCTAACATATTACCACCAAGCGAGTAGCCAACAGCGGCAATTGGTACTTGACCGTAAATTGTTTTCTGCCATTTGAGGAAGTAACGGGCATCGGTAATTTCACCGGAATGATAAATACGTTTTTGCCGATTTGGTTCTCCACTACAGCCACGAAAATGCATAATTACACCGAGCCATCCTCTTTTTTTCGTCGCTTCCAACATGCCATGGGCATATGGACTTCTAAAGCTGCCTTCTAAGCCGTGAAAAATGACTAGCCGAGGTTTATGTTTTGCAGATTGAGGATCTTCACTCCAAGCGAGATCAATAAAATCACCATCAGGCAATTCGAGGCGTTGCCATAGTGGTTTGATTTGCGGCTTTTTCCTCACAATACGGGGTAATAGTGTTTGTAAATGAGGGTTTTTAGCCCAATTTATTGGTTGAAAATTTTTACTCATAATTGTAAATCTAAATAATTAATTTTACATATATTCTGATAATATATTGTTATTTTTAATATGAAAAAAGATTAATCATAGTTAATCAAAGGATCTTAAATGAGTCATGGGCTGATTTTTGCGCTATTTACTTTTTTATTTATTGTGGCGATTACTCCTGGTCCAAATAATTTATTATTTACGTCATCAGGGGCTCAGTATGGTTTACGGCGTTCAATACCTTTAATATTCGGCGTAATATTAGGTATCCAGAGTATACTATTTATTTCTGCTGGTGGTCTTGCTGTTCTTTTACTGGTTTCGCCAGTGTTACAAATTATAATGAAACTCGTTGGGAGTTTTTATTTATTATGGCTTGCTTGGAAACTCGCTACATCCCACCATGTGCAACTTAATACAGAGTCTCAAGTTGCTAAATCAATTAAATGGTATCAAGGGAGTTTATTACAATTCTTGAATCCCAAGGCATGGATGATGGGGTTAGGGGCGGTTAGTAGTTATAGTGTGGCTGATAACTACGTTAACTCGATTCTGATCATAAGTTTTGTTAT
Source organism: Arsenophonus apicola (assembly GCF_020268605.1). Taxonomy (NCBI): domain Bacteria; kingdom Pseudomonadati; phylum Pseudomonadota; class Gammaproteobacteria; order Enterobacterales; family Morganellaceae; genus Arsenophonus; species Arsenophonus apicola. The sequence continues at coordinate 3,124,204 of NZ_CP084222.1, read as the reverse complement.
GTTGATTGTCAATTTAATCGGTGGTTTTATCTGGGTTGGCTTTGGTTCGTTAATCGGTATCCTGCTTCGCGGGCGGAATGCTTGGTTTATTTTTAATATTACAATGAGTATTTTTACCCTCGCTTGTATTCCTTTTATTTGGTTGCAATAGTGATGCAAAAAAGGGCAGCCCCTTTTTTGCATTAATTTAGTTCGGCATTTTTACTAGCGAACAAATAAGTAAAAATAAAACCAAATAAATAGGAAATCAGTAAGCCAGCAATATAGATAAGTATACCGTTAAAAATCCCAGTTGTAGATGTCATCAATGGAATAGCAATTAATCCGGATGGACCGAAAACCGAATTGAGGCCAATTGGTTGACCTAACCAGGCAACTAATCCGATAAAAAAACCACCAGCGGCGCCGCCTAAACAAGCAGTTATAAAAGGTTTAATGCGCGGTAGCGTCACACCATAGATTAAAGGCTCAGCAATACCTAATATGCCTGGGATTATTGCCCCGCGTATCTGATTTCGTAAGCTAGAATCCTTAGCTGATTTAATATAGAGCGCTAATGCTGCACCAATCTGACCGCCGCCAGCCATAGCCAGGATTGGGAAAAGAGGATTAAACCCTTGTGTCTCCATTAATGCGAAATATACCGGAATAAAACCTTGATGGACACCAAAAACAACCGCGATCAAAAATAGACCCGCCAATATAGCGGTACCAAATGGATTGCCATTTAAGTGTATAAATAACCAGGACATACCAGTAAACAAATAGCTGCCAATCGGCATAATAATGGTGTAGGTAATGGCGCCAACAATAAGCAATGTGATTGCTGAAGTCAGTATCATATCTAAGTTGGCAGGAATAATTTTCCTGATTTGTTGCTCAACCCAGGCACCACAGATACAAGCGAGTAAAATACCAATAATGTTACCCCGAGGATCAATGGTGTAATTGAAAAAGGTGCTCATATTGGAGAAGAAGCCTGTTGTTGCGTGCGGATCGTAGCCTAGAATAAAAAGTGACGCAATAATGGCACCATTAATACCTGAACCGCCAAAAACTTTTTGCGTATTGTAACCAATCAAGATCCCTAGAAAAGCATAAAGGCCTTTGCTAAAGACAGACATATAAAGTATTAAGTGAACAAGAAAAGTCTGTTGTGTTGCCTCAGTGGGTAGACCCGCTGGATAGTATACTTGTTTGGCCAATGTTGCGAAGCCAAGTAATAAACCAACGGCAATGAAACCCGGTATCAGTGGGGTAAAGATGGTGGCAAAAGTGGATAAAAATTTATGCACAACACTAGTTTGTTTGGTTTTTAATTGTTTTTTGTTGTCAGCAGCAATTTTTTGTAAATCATTGCTAGCGGGTAATATTGTTTCTGTCTCAGAGCTGTTTGCTAATAATTGTTTTATCATATCATTAGCTGTTTGTGCCTTACCTGGACCTAATATAATTTGTAGTTGTTTATCACTTTCAATAATCCTAAAACACCGGGAATTTGTTTGAGGCGATTTTTGTCAACTAGTTGTATGTCATGCAACGAGATACGTAAGCGTGTCATACAGTTGCCGTACTGAATAATATTTTTAGCGCCACCAATAGTTGCCAGTATTTGTTTTAGCATTTCATTAGTTATTTTTGCCATGGTTCTTTTCCTTTAAAACGATTATTGATGGCCAGTATGCTGTTTTAAGGCGGCACGAATAAAACCATGATTATCAGCTAACATTTGTTTAGCTTGCTGGGCACTAAAACCGGTAAGGATCATAACGATAGCGGTTTTACAATGGTTATTACATTCAATAAGGGCTTGTTCTGCTGTTGTTCTATCACACTCTGTCGCAGCCATGACAATCTGTTTTTGCCGTTCAATAAGTTTAGCATTGGTTGCTTCTACATCTACCATGAGGTTACCGTATACTTTCCCAATTCGTATCATGGCACCTGTCGTTATCATATTAAGGATTAATTTTTGCGCCGTGCCAGCTTTCATTCGTGAAGAGCCAGTGATCACTTCAGGGCCAACAATTGGTGTTATTGCAATATCTGCTATGTTGACCATTTCACTGTTGGGGTTACAACTAATACAGGCAACAGTTGCTCCTGTCGTTTTAGCATAGTTCATTGCACCTAGCACATAAGGTGTGCGGCCACTGGCAGCGATGCCAACTAAAATATCTGTTTGATTGAAATTAAAAGCTTTAAGATCATCCGCACCAAGCTGAGGATTATCTTCAGCGTTTTCTACCGCTTGTAGAATCGCTTGGTGTCCACCTGCGATTAGACCGACTACCATGTCACGTGGAGTGCCATAGGTTGGTGGACACTCACTTGCATCTAAAATGCCTAAACGGCCTGAAGTGCCAGCACCACTGTAAAACAATCTACCATTATGCTGAAAAGCATAGGCAACTTTGTCAATAACAAGCGCAATTTCAGCGAGCGTTTGTTCAACACCAATCGGCACTTTCTTATCTTCCTGGTTAATAATTTTTAATATATCTAAGGTTGATAATGTATCAATGTTATTACTAACAGGGTTACGGCTTTCTGTTACCATTTTATTTAGATCTAATGTCATTGGATATTTCCTATATGTCGTTTTTAAGAGATATTAAGGAATTATTTATTCTTTATGTGTGTTATTGATCACAAAGCAATCTATTCTTTTTTAATGGTAATAAGAGAATAAGAGAAAAATGAAAATAATATTTTGTTAGCTAATTTATTGTTTAATCAGCTATTAATTGATTAGAATAATAGATAATAAAATAGGAATAATTTATCATAATTATTTTAATCGGTAAGCTTGATATTATGAGTAATCTTAAGTATAGCATGGCGATATTGAGTAAAATTTCATGGTTGTTACCTCAATTAGCGTTAAATCAGCAGAAAATTGCGACCTTTATTCTTGAACAGCCACAAACGGTATTACTACTTTCATCACAACAAATCGCAGAGCAAATAGGTGTCAGTCAATCCGCTATTGTTAAATTTAGTCAGAAAGTTGGTGTCAAGGGATTCCCGGCTTTAAAACTGGCTATTAGTGAAGAACTAGGGCGTAAGCAAGTAGTTACTGAGCGAATGCATAACGTTATTCATAATCAGATTGCCAGCAATGATAGTTTGATGGTTATTGCACAGAAACTGGCACAAGAAAAAATTGATTCTGTCATGGAAACAACACGACGAATTAATTATTCGGTTTTTAATAAAGTTGCTACATTGGTTAATAATGCACAAAGAGTACAGATTGTTGGCATTGGTGGGTCAGCGTTAGTAGCCAAAGATCTCTATTATAAATTGCAAAAAATAGGTATTACTACGCTAGTTGATTTAGATCACCATGTTCAGATAACAACAGCGCTAACCCTTACTACAAAAGATATTCAGATCGCTATTTCATTTAGTGGAAAGCGAAAAAATATTTGCGAGGCAGCAGCAATAGCTAAGCAACATGGAGCTAAGGTGATTGCTATTGTTGGTAATAAACAACAGACTCCATTAGTAAAGTTAGCTGATTATGTATTAGAAAGTGTCGCTAGTGAAAATGAATGGCGTAGTTCATCAATTTCTTCTCGTGCCGCACAAAACACGCTGACCGATTTATTATTCCTAGCGCTATTACAAAAACGCGAGGAAAAAGCCCGATCGTTAATCATAAATGCCCGTTTAATGATCAACAAATTAGATGAGTAGTGACTGACGGCACAAGCCTCATCCATTTATGCTTTGCTTTGCGATGTTTTATTAATCATATATAAGAAGATCAGCGTTGCATTGAATCATGCCTGAAATTCGAACTCTTTTATCATATTTTCCAATGTTTCTTGCCATGCTAACCACTCGGTTTCAATTTCTTCTAATGTGAATTTTGTCTCAGTTTGCTGTCTTAGGTAATTGTTAAGCTCAGATTTACGATTGTGGTTATAAATATCACTGTCAGCCAATTTTTGTTCAATTTGAACTAATTGATTGGATAAACTTGTTATCTTTTGTTCTAACATTGATAACTGTTTTCTGATTGGTTGCGTGCGTTGGCGGAATTCTGCTTCACGTCGTTTTTGTTCTTTACGATCTTGGGCAGTTAAGTTACCTGATAGCAACTTATCTTGTAACTGCTCTTGACGAATTTGTTGGTGCTGTTGTTTATTCTGTTCGGTTAACCATTTTTGATAATCTTCCAGATCACCGTCAAAAGGTTCAACCTGACCTTGATGAATACGGTAAAACTCATCAGTTGTTGAGCGTAGTAAATGGCGATCATGAGACACAACAATTAAGGCACCATCAAATGCAATCAATGCTTCTGTTAATGCCTGTCGCATATCCAAATCTAAATGGTTAGTTGGTTCATCAAGTAGCAGAAGATTGGGCCGCTGCCAGACAATCAAGGCTAATACTAATCTCGCTTTTTCCCCGCCGGAAAAATGTCTACAAGGCTCATTTACCTTGTCGCCTTTAAAGCCAAAGCCACCAAGATAGTCGCGCATATGCTGTTCAGTTTCTTGCACAGCAAGGCGACTAAGATGTTGTAAAGGCGATTCATCTATGCGCAAATAATCTAATTGATGTTGCGCGAAATATCCAAGTTTAATGCCTTTAGCTAAGGAAATTTCCCCCTGTTGCGGTAATAGATCACCAGAAAGTAACTTGATTAAAGTTGATTTACCCGCTCCGTTACGGCCGAGTAAACCAATTCTTGAACCAGGAACCAGATTAAGTTTAATCGATTTTAAGATCACCTTGTCGCCATAACCTGCGCTAACTTTTTCCATTTTAAGCAATGGATTAGGCAAACAATCGGGTGGCCGAAACGAAAAATGAAAAGGATTATCAACGTGAGCGGGGGCAACTAATTCCATACGCTCTAGCATTTTAATCCGGCTTTGTGCTTGTTTGGCTTTTGACGCTTTATAACGAAAGCGATCAATATATTTTTTTAAGTGAGTTACTTTTTCCTGTTGATTGTCGTAAAGCGCTTGTTGCTGCGCTAATTTAGTCGCTCTTTGTTGCTCAAAGGAAGTATAATTACCCGTATATTCAAATAAGTTTTCTTGTTCAATATGTAGCACTTTGTCAATGATAGGATCGAGAAAATCTCTATCGTGGGAAATCAGGATTAACGTACCGGAATAATTTTTAAGCCATTTTTCTAACCAAATAACCGCATCTAAATCTAAATGATTAGTCGGTTCATCCAGTAACAAGAGATCAGAACGGCAAATTAATGCTTGCGCTAGATTTAGTCGCATCCGCCATCCACCAGAAAAGGCGCTAACAGGTTCTTCTATTTGTAATTGGGAAAAACCTAAACCGTGTAATAAACTAGAGGCACGAGCGCGAATAGTCCAGGCATTGATCGCATCCAGTTGACCATGTATTAATGCAATAGCATGACCATCATTTTTATCATTTGCTTGTTGCAATTGTTTTTCTAATTTGCGGTATTCATGATCGCCATCAATCACATATTCAAGGGCAGATTTTTTTAGGGCAGGTGTTTCTTGATTGACCCAAGCGAGAGCCCAAGTTGCAGGAAAAGTAATGCTTCCTGCTTCAGGTTGCATTTCACCTTTGATTGAAGAAAATAAAGTCGATTTTCCACAGCCGTTTTTGCCAATTAAGCCTACTTTTTGGCCGGGTGTGATGGAAGCTGTTGCATTATTTAATAAAACCCGAATGCCACAGCGTATTTGTAGTGAAGAAAATACAATCATATAAACCGTATCTTGATAATATATTAAATCATTTATAATTTTAAAGAATATAAATGGCCTTTGGTGTGTATGTTAACTAAAAATTGTGCTTCTGGCACGCTTTTGAGGAGCTAATTATGTCGCTACCACCCAAGATTCTCATTATCTATGCACATCCTGAACCTGCTGAATCTGTGGCGAATAAGATGCTCATTGAATATGTGCAGGATTTAGACAATGTTGTGATACATGATTTGTATGGTACTTATCCAGACTACTTTATTAATGCTAGTTATGAACGAAAGTTACTTTCTCAGCACGAAATTATCATTTTTCAGCATCCGCTTTATACCTATAGTTGTCCATCTCTTTTGAAAGAGTGGTTTGATAGAGTATTAACGCGAAATTTTGTTTGTGAGCAAAGTAAACAACTGAAAGGAAAATACTGGCGATCAGTTATTACCACCGGAGAGCCTCAGGAAGCTTATCAATACGGTGGTTATAATCGTTTTCCATTAAATGAATTGCTACGTCCTTTTGAACTTATTGCTTTAATGTGTGAAATGCAGTGGTTATCGCCAGTCATTATTTATATGGCAAGAAGACAGTCCCTGGAAGATATGCAGGAGTGCGCTAAAGCCTACCGTGATTGGCTGAAATCACCCTTAGAGCATGGAGGTTTATAATTATGGAAGAATTTAGTTTATTCCGTTCTATTATGATATTCCTGCTTGCGGGGGTCATTATGGTCCCTATTGCCCAAAAAATTCGTCTAGGGGCGGTATTAGGATATCTATTAACCGGTATTGTCATTGGGCCATTTGTACTCGGGTTTATAAGAAATGTTGATGAAATTATGCATTTCGCTGAACTTGGTATCGTTTTTTTGATGTTTTTAATTGGCCTGGAGCTTAATCCAACTAAATTATGGACATTAAGGCGTTCAATTTTTATTATTGGCACCGCTCAAGTGATCATAACAGCAGCATTAGTTACTGGTTTGCTTATTATTATTCATTTTTCTTGGCAAGCCGCCGTTGTAGGTGGGCTGGGCTTAGCCATGTCATCAACGGCAATTGCCTTACAGATTATGCATGAAAGGAGCATGAATAATACCGAAAGTGGGCGGTTAGGTTTTTCCGTTTTACTTTTTCAAGATATGGCAGTGATCCCGATATTGGCACTTATTCCATTTCTTGCCAGCGGAACAGCAGATAGCGATTGGTATCAAATTGGGCTAAAAGTAGTGGCTTTTGTTGGTTTATGGGTCGGAGGGCGCTATTTATTACGGCCATTATTTCATTTGGTTGCCAAGTCCGGTATTCATGAAATATTTACTGCCGCTTCTTTACTTGTCGTATTAGGGGCGGCTTTTTTTATGGAAAAACTGGGTTTTTCTATGGCGCTGGGCACATTTATGGCGGGTGTATTACTGGCTGATACAGAATTTCGTCATGAGTTAGAGATCACCATAGAGCCTTTTAAAGGATTATTGTTAGGTTTGTTTTTTATTTCTGTTGGCATGTCACTAAATTTAGCCATCCTTTGGTCACATTTATTAGAAATAATTATCGGTGTTGTGATCTTGGTAATATTAAAATTTGTTATTCTCTATATTTTAGGTTGGTTAGCGCAGGTGCGTCGTTCTTCACGTCTACTTTTTGCTGGAGTGTTGAGTCAGGCCGGTGAATTTGCATTTATTATCTTTTCGACTGCCATTAATGTCAAAGTCATAAATAATGAGCAGATGTCGTTGTTATTAGTTATTGTTACTTTATCTATGATGACAACGCCACCGATAATGCAGCTAATCAGCAAATTACTGACTCACTGGTATAATGTCCGTAATGAACCGCTTGAAAAACCTTTTGTTGAGGATACCGATCCGCAAGTTATTTTGGTAGGGTTTGGACGTGTTGGTCAAGTTGTTGGTCGTTTATTAATGGCCAATAAAATTCGTATTACGGTATTGGAGCAAAATGTTAGTGCAATTCATACTATGCGACGCTATGGCTATAAAGTTTATTATGGTGATGCGCAAGATTTGCAATTATTGCGATCGGCAGGTGCGGCAAAAGCCAGTGTGATTGTTATTACCAGCGATAACCCAGAAGAAGTGATGGGGATTGTTCATCTATGTCAGGCTAATTTTCCTAATCTTCATATTATAGCGAGGGCACGAGGACGTTTTGAAGCGCATCAATTAAGAGAAAATGGTGTGACGGATTTTTGCCGAGAAACATTTGTCAGTGCTCTTGAGATGGGTGAACGGACATTGATAAATCTAGGTGTACATCCTCATCAGGCTCATCGAGCAAAACAGCATTTTCGTCGACTAGATGTTAAAATATTTAAAGAAAATTCCCCCAAAGCGGGTGAGGGAGAAATTGGTCAAGCGACGCGAATCAAAGAAGCGCGTAGAGAGCTTGAAGAATTGTTTGAAATAGAAATAACGCAAGAGCGTGGACAACCAAAAAGTTGGGATTAACATAAGATTAATTAGCGAGATAGTGGATGTCTGTAACACGTAAAAGATTTATTGCTGGCGCTGTTTGCCCTCAGTGCCAATCTCAAGATACGCTGATGCTTTGGCAAAAAAAATGCATTTGAAAACGTTGAATGTCAGAAGTGTCATTATAAACAATCTCAAACGGTAGATGGATCTGATAGTCATAGCAAAGATAAAAATATGCGAATAGATATTTTTACTTTGTAATAAAAATAACGTTTTTTATAAGTTTCAATACAGTTGTACTTTTTTTTTGTACAATCGGAAAAATTTTTTATCCACGGCGTTGTAGGAGATGTAATGAAAAAAGTAGCGAAAGATTTAGTGGTGAGCCTGGCTTATCAAGTGAGAACAGAAGATGATGTATTAGTTGATGAGTCATTGGCCAGTGCGCCACTTGATTATTTGCATGGTCGTGGTTCTTTGATTTCAGGTTTAGAAAAGGCACTTGAAGGACGCAGTGTTGGTGAACACTTCGATATTGAGATCCCAGCTGATGACGCTTATGGTCAGTATGATGATAATTTAGTTCAACGTGTACCGAAAGATGTTTTTGTGGGTGTTGATGAGCTACAAGTTGGTATGCGTTTCTTAGCTGATACCGATATGGGTTCAGTACCAGTAGAAATTACGGGTATAGAAGGTGATGAAGTTATCGTGGATGGTAATCACATGTTAGCTGGTCAGAATTTAAAATTTAATGTTGAAATTATTGCCATCCGGGAAGCAACTGATGAAGAATTAGCACACGGCCATGTCCATAATGAGGATGGTCATGAGGGTGGTTGTTGTCATGGTGAACATCATGGTGACAAAGATTGTTCTCATGGACATGGTGATTGTGGTTGCCATTAAGTTGATAAAATAATCGCCGAGATTGCAATAGATCAGCGAGAAAATATGCTCGCTGATTTTCTGGCTGATTAATAGTGTGGTGGTGGAGTTTCTTCCGTAATTGGCGTTAACAGTGATGATTGTGTGGCTTTCAATCGTTCTGTAACCAGTTGCACATGCTCTTTTAACTTAACCATTTCAAGTTGTTGTTCGACAACCACTTGATTAAGTGCTTCAATGGTGATCTCTTGAAAAGATAACTTGCTTTCCAAATCTTCAAGTCTTTCTTCATATTTTTTAAGTAAATCCACTTGAACCTCCTGTCGGGAGTGAAATACATAGATTGGATATTCGCTATAATGCCTATAGATACAGCCTTAGAGAAGTTTTTTCTATTATGATTTACCATGTAACTTCTTTTTATTAGCGTGGTTTAACTATATTTAATCCCCTAACTTATTGTATTATCTCGCAGTTGATTAGCTAACACATTTTACTATGACTTGACTGAAATAAATAAAAGTAATTGGAGAACTGAATGAAATCACTATTTAAAACGACTTTGTTAGTGACAACTTTGTCTATGGTGCTAAATACGTCGCAAGTATTCGCTGCTGATGCAAATAAGAAATTTGATAATGAAGATCAGCGTAGCGCTTATGCATTAGGTGCATCGCTGGGTCGTTACATGGATAATTCTTTAATGCAGCAAAAATCTATCGGTATTAATCTTGATAGGCAACAGCTTTTAGCCGGTGTACAGGATGCATTTGTTAATAAAAGTAAACTTAGTGATCAAGAAATAGAAACAACATTAAAAGCATTTGAAGAAAAAGTACGTGCTGCTGCTCAGGCCAAAATGGAAGAAGAGAGTAAAAAGAATGGTAAATTGGGTGATGAGTATCGCGCCAAATATCTCAAAGAAGAAAAAAGTGCAATAAAAACAAAAAGCGGATTAATTTATAAAATTGAAAAACCAGGCGAAGGGGCAAAACCAACTGATAAAGATACAGTAGTGGTAAATTACGAAGGTCGTTTAATTGATGGCTCGGTATTTGACAGTTCTTATAAACGTAATGAACCGTTAACAATTGCGCTGGACTCAGTGATCCCTGGATGGACGGAAGGTTTTCAACAATTGAAAAAAGGCGGCAAAATCCAACTTATTATTCCACCAGAACTGGGTTACGGTAAATCTGCAGCAGCAGCAATTCCAGCAAACTCAACGTTAATCTTTAATGTTGAATTATTAGATATCAAACCGACTAACAAATAATTGAGTGGCAAAAGAGGCAGAGTAAAACTCTGTCTTTAGCTTCTTTATTATATTAAAAAATAATAGTTACGATTTATTTATAAAATTTATGATGAGTGACAATAAGAGTGCAGTAATAGAAATTGCGCATTATCAATAAATATCTCGAATATAATTTAATGCATTTCTATCAATGTTAATATTATTTTATTTACTTAAAATAGTATCAACAGGTTTTTTTGTGATTTTTGTCTAAATTAAATGATTAAGTTACTTTTTTGTTTATGTCCTGTGAGACAGGCCAAAGGTCTGACACAAGATCCCTTGACGATCGGTCTTTGTGGTTTTAACGTTTTAGATTCTTTTTACCGTAAGTCTGGCGTATTGATGATTGCTAAATAAATTGCACATTAATAATAAGATCGGTGTTTACTCACATAATCGTTTAATAAAGTTTCGTCAATATGTGGAGGATGGAGTCTGAATGTCTAACCTATTATATTCTAATGATAGCTGTGATAATGATTTACTGGATGCTCAACCGTTTGATGGTGTAGATTATGCGATTTTGAAATCTTATGAATCTATGGTTGATGGTTTGGCTATGTTAATTGGTGGGCATTGTGAAATTGTTCTTCATTCACTTGAAGATTTAAAATGTTCAGCGGTCAGAATAGCTAATGGCGAACATACCGGCCGTAAAATTGGTTCGCCAATCACCGATTTAGCTTTACGTATGCTTCATGATATGACCGATATTGATTCCAGTGTCTCGAAAGCTTATTTTACGCGTGCAAAAAGTGGCGCTTTAATGAAATCAGTCACTATTGCGATCCGCAATCCCAGGCGGCGGGTTATTGGTTTACTTTGTATTAATATGAATCTAGATGTACCATTTTCGGAGATAGTCAAAACATTTGTGCCGGAAAAAAACCATGAAGTTGCTTCCAACGTAAATTTTGCCTCTTGTGTTGATGATCTTGTTGCTCAGGCATTGGAATTTACCATAGAAGAAGTTAATGTTGATCGCAATGTACCAAATAACATGAAAAACAGACAAGTCGTGCTCAATTTATATGAAAAAGGAATTTTTGATATTAAAGATGCGATTAATCAGGTTGCTGATCGTTTGAATATTTCTAAGCATACTGTTTATCTTTATATCCGGCAGTTTAAAAGTGGTGAGTAAATAAATGTGTGCTTCTGTTTTGAATAAGTCTTTGACTTATTGCCTATTAGTGACCGGGCCTGCTTATGGAACTCAGCAGGCCACCAATGCTTGGCGATTCGCGAATGCTTTGATTATGGAAGGACATATATTAAAGACTGTTTTTTTCTATCGGGAAGGTGTTTATAACGGTAATCAATTAATTTCACCAGCTAGTGATGAATTTAATTTACTTATGGGTTGGAAAACATTAGCACAGCAGACAGGATGTCAATTGAATATCTGTGTTGCTGCTGCTTTGCGTCGGGGTATTATCGATGAAACTGCGGCCAAAAATAGTGGCTTACCCTGTGCTAATTTAGATGAAGATTTTGTATTGAGCGGATTAGGTACTCTGGCTGAGGCCATGCTTGTCTGTGATCGCACAGTCCAATTTTGAAATAAATATGAAAAAAATAGCATTTGTATTTATGAAAACACCTCATGGAACTTCGAGTGGTCGTGAAGGATTAGATGCTTTACTTGCGACTTCTGCATTAACTGAAAATATTGGTGTTTTCTTTATTTCGGATGGCGTTTGTCAATTATTGGCAAAACAAAATCCTAATAAACTCTTGGCGCGTGATTATATTGCAACCTATAAATTACTACCATTATATGATATTCATGCTTGCTATATCTGTCAGGAAGATCTTGAAGCAAGAGGATTTTCTTCTGATAGTTGTTTTATTCTACCGGCAACAGTTATTTCTGTTGATAGACTTAGACGTAACCTAGCTGATTATGATGTAATTCTGACTTTCTAGTTAATAGAAGACTAATATGCTATATACCATTTCTACTTCCCCTTATTATAGTGACTTTAATTCATTAATTAACCTATTAACGGAGCAGGATGAGGTGCTATTACTCCAGGATGGTGTTTTGCTAGGACATAAAATAGCATCGGGTAAGAAAGATAATCATTATTTAATACAATTAAAAGATAAAGGGATTCATGTTTTTGCTTTACAAGATGATGTAGAAGCAAGGGGTTTAATGCCATATATCTCATCTTATGTCCGTCAGATATCTTATGTTGATTTTGTGCAATTAACGGTAAAACATCCACAATATTTTGCTTGGTAATGGATGATCCTTTGTATATTTCTTGACACCTGTCTCTGTTAGCAATAAAATTTCGCGTCCTCGTGTTTTATCATGACGATAAACGAGGAAAATATCCGTGTTTACGAAGCAAAAAACCAGGAGCTTTTTTAATGGCAACAATTAATCAGCTGGTTCGCAAACCACGTAGCTCGAAAGTTGTGAAAAGCAACGTTCCAGCACTGGATGCTTGCCCGCAAAAACGTGGTGTATGTACTCGTGTATATACTACTACCCCTAAAAAACCTAACTCAGCACTGCGTAAAGTATGCCGTGTTCGTTTAACAAATGGTTATGAAGTGTCTTCTTATATTGGTGGTGAAGGCCACAACTTGCAGGAGCACTCAGTAATCTTGATTCGTGGTGGTCGTGTCAAAGACTTACCAGGTGTGCGTTATCACACTGTTCGCGGTGCACTGGACTGTTCTGGTGTAAAAGATCGCAAACAAGGTCGTTCTAAATACGGCGCTAAGAAGCCGAAGGCTTAATGGTTCTCCGTTAAGTAAGGCCAAACATTTAATTTTTAATGTCAAAATAAACTCATAGAGTTTTGGACAATCCTGAATTTAACAACGGAGTATATCCATGCCACGTCGTCGTGTAATTGGTCAACGTAAAATTCTACCAGATCCAAAGTTTGGGTCAGAATTATTGGCTAAATTTATTAATATTTTGATGGTAGATGGTAAAAAATCTACTGCAGAAGCAATTGTATATAGTGCGCTTGAGGCCCTGGCTCAACGTGCTGGAAAAGATCATTTAGAAGCCTTTGAAATAGCTCTGGACAATGTTCGTCCAACAGTGGAAGTCAAATCACGCCGTGTTGGTGGTTCAACTTACCAGGTTCCTGTTGAGGTTCGTCCTGTCCGTCGGAATGCATTAGCAATGCGTTGGATTGTTGAAGCTGCTCGTAAACGCGGTGATAAATCGATGGCTTTGCGCTTAGCAAACGAATTATCTGATGCGGCTGAAAATAAAGGCACTGCTGTTAAAAAACGTGAAGATGTTCATCGTATGGCAGAAGCTAACAAGGCGTTTGCCCACTATCGTTGGTAGCTTGCGCTAGTTATGTTTCGTAAGGGTAACATGGCGTTACCCTTATACGAATTGAACGTTCACGAGAGAGGAAAAAATGGCTCGTAAAACTCCCATTACGCGTTATCGCAACATCGGAATTAGTGCCCATATTGATGCTGGTAAGACCACCACAACCGAACGTATCCTATTTTATACTGGCGTAAGCCATAAAATAGGTGAAGTTCATGATGGCGCAGCAACGATGGATTGGATGGAACAGGAGCAGGAGCGTGGTATTACTATCACATCAGCTGCAACTACTGCTTTCTGGTCTGGTATGGGTAAACAGTTTGACGAACACCGTATCAACATCATTGACACACCAGGACACGTTGACTTCACGATTGAAGTAGAACGTTCTATGCGTGTTCTTGATGGTGCGGTAATGGTTTATTGTGCAGTTGGTGGTGTTCAACCCCAATCTGAAACAGTTTGGCGTCAGGCAAATAAGTATCAAGTACCTCGTATCGCATTTGTTAATAAAATGGATCGCATGGGTGCTAATTTCTTGCGTGTTGTTGAACAGATAGAAACACGTCTGGCAGCAATACCCGTTCCACTTCAGTTACCTATTGGCGCTGAAGAGTCATTCACTGGTGTTATTGATTTAGTTAAAATGAAAGCAATCCAGTGGAGTGACAGTGATCAAGGTGTCACCTTCGTTTATGAAGATATTCCAGCAAATATGCAAGCTCAAGCTGAAGAGTGGCATGGTAAGCTGATTGAAGCTGCGGCCGAAGCATCAGATGAGTTGATGGAAAAATATTTTGGTGGCGAAGAGCTGTCTGAAGATGAGATCAAACAAGCATTACGTAAGCGCGTATTGAATAATGAAATTATTCTGGTTACGTGTGGTTCGGCCTTTAAAAACAAAGGCGTGCAAGCAATGCTGGATGCGGTTATTGAATATTTACCCGCGCCTACTGATATTCCTGCAATTAAAGGTGTTTTAACCGATGGTAAAAACACCCCAGCAGAACGTCATGCAAGTGATGATGAGCCTTTTTCAGCATTGGCATTCAAAATTGCAACTGACCCATTTGTTGGTAATTTGACTTTCTTCCGGGTTTACTCTGGTGTGGTTAACTCAGGGGATACTGTTCTTAACCCAGTTAAAGATAAAAAAGAGCGTTTTGGTCGTATCGTTCAGATGCATGCTAATAAACGTGAAGAAATTAAAGAAGTTCGAGCGGGCGATATTGCTGCCGCTATCGGCCTCAAAGATGTGACTACCGGTGATACTCTATGTGCTATGGACACGCCAATTATTTTGGAGCGGATGGAATTTCCACAGCCAGTTATCTCGGTTGCTATTGAACCTAAAACTAAAGCTGACCAAGAAAAAATGGGTATTGCTTTAGGCCGTTTGGCTCAAGAAGATCCATCATTCCGCGTGTCCACAGATGAAGAATCTGGTCAGACAATTATTGCTGGTATGGGTGAGTTGCATCTGGAAGTATTGGTTGACCGTATGCGTCGTGAATTCAAAGTTGAAGCGAACGTTGGTAAACCACAAGTAGCATACCGTGAGACTATTCGTAAGTCTATTGAGCAGGAAGGTAAGTTTGTTCGTCAGTCTGGTGGTCGTGGTCAATTTGGTCATGTATGGATACGCGTTGAACCTTTGGAAGCAGGCCATGAAATTGGTTATGAATTCCACAACGAAATCGTTGGGGGCGTTGTACCTAAAGAGTACATACCTGCGGTGGATAAAGGCGTTCAAGAACAGATGAAAAATGGTGTTCTGGCGGGCTACCCCATTGTTGATGTCAAAGTGGCATTGTATGATGGTTCCTATCATGAGGTTGATTCCTCGGAAATGGCATTCAAAATTGCAGGTTCTATGGCTTTCAAAGAAGGTTTCATGAAAGCAGGTCCAGTTTTACTGGAGCCAATCATGAAAGTTGAAGTTGAAACGCCTGAAGACTATATGGGTGACGTAATTGGTGACCTGAACCGTCGTCGTGGTATGATTGAAGGTATGGAAGATACAGCAACTGGTAAAACAGTTCGTGCACAAGTACCATTGTCAGAAATGTTTGGTTATGCCACAGATCTGCGTTCACAAACGCAAGGTCGTGCTTCTTACTCAATGGAATTTTTGAAGTATAATGAAGCACCAACCAATGTTGCTCAAGCAATTATTGAAGCTCGTAAAGCTAAGTAATTGGCTTTCGGTTTAACTATTTAATCTGGTTCTCTCTTATTGTTTGAGAGAACTCTATAAGGAATAGAGTCGTGTCTAAAGAAAAATTTGAACGTAAAAAACCGCACGTTAACGTTGGTACAATCGGCCACGTTGACCATGGTAAAACAACTTTAACCGCAGCAATCACTACCGTATTAGCGAAAAAATATGGTGGAAATGCGCGAGCATTTGATCAAATAGATAATGCACCAGAAGAAAAAGCGCGCGGGATCACCATTTCTACTTCTCACGTAGAATACGATACCCCTAGCCGCCATTATGCCCACGTAGATTGCCCAGGCCACGCAGATTATGTAAAAAACATGATCACCGGTGCGGCACAGATGGACGGTGCAATTTTAGTGGTAGCAGCAACCGATGGCCCAATGCCACAAACACGTGAGCATATCCTATTAGGCCGCCAGGTAGGAGTTCCTTATATCATCGTTTTCCTAAACAAATGTGACATGGTTGATGATGAAGAGTTGCTGGAACTGGTTGAAATGGAAGTACGTGAGTTGCTTTCTCAGTATGATTTCCCAGGAGATGACACGCCGGTAATCAGAGGTTCAGCGTTGAAAGCGCTGGAAGGCGTTGCAGAGTGGGAAGAGAAAATTATTGAGTTAGCCGATGCGTTGGATAGCTATATTCCAGAGCCAGAGCGTGCGATAGATAAGCCATTCTTGTTGCCAATTGAAGATGTGTTTTCAATCTCAGGCCGTGGAACGGTAGTAACAGGTCGAGTAGAGCGTGGTATAGTAAAAGTTGGTGAAGAAGTCGAAATAGTAGGGATTAAAGAGACGACGAAAACTACGTGTACGGGCGTAGAAATGTTCCGCAAACTGTTGGACGAAGGACGTGCAGGAGAGAACGTAGGTGTATTATTACGTGGTACAAAGCGTGAAGATGTAGAGCGAGGTCAAGTATTGGCCAAACCAGGTTCAATCAAACCGCATACTCAATTTGAATCAGAAGTCTATATTTTGAGCAAAGATGAGGGCGGACGCCACACGCCATTCTTTAAAGGTTATCGTCCCCAGTTTTATTTTAGAACGACGGATGTCACGGGCACAATCGAATTGCCAGAAGGCGTGGAGATGGTAATGCCAGGCGATAATATCAACATGAAAGTGACGTTGATAGCGCCAATCGCGATGGATGAAGGGTTGCGTTTTGCGATCCGAGAAGGCGGTCGTACAGTTGGTGCGGGTGTCGTGGCTAAAATTATTGCTTGATCTTTAAAGCAATAATTGTAAAAAGGGCATCATCTGGTGCCTTTTTTATACTAGCTTAGATAACTTAAGAACCTATCTCATCAATAGTTTATATGGTCAATTATTGGTGAGATAGGCTCTGATATAAAGAATTATTGGATGTCTCTCAATAGTTGAATGTCATACTGGTTTATGGCGTAAAGTGAGATACAATAGTGGTATGTTTTATTTCGGTCAAATTTGAATTGTTTTACGAGGCAAATTGACTTTTTATTATATCATAGTAACGGGTTGATTTATGAGTGCGAATAGCGATGCTCAAGAAAGCGGACGTAGTTTTGATGTAGCAAAATGGGTATTAGTCGCGATTCTTTTAGTTATTGCTATTGTTGGTAATTATTATTTCCGACAATACAATCTTGCATTACGTGTCATAGCAGTTGTTGCTATTGCCGCGCTTGCTGGTGGCATTGCATTGTGGACAGCAAAAGGAAAAGCAACTTTAGCATTTGCTCGCGAAGCTCGTATTGAAATGCGTAAAGTCATTTGGCCAACGCGCCAGGAAACATTACAGACAACATTAATTGTTGCGGCAGTTACTGCCGTTATGGCACTAATTCTTTGGGGATTAGATGGTATACTGGTGCGTTTAGTTTCATTTATTACAGGCCTGAGGTTCTAAAATGTCTGAATCCCCTAAAAAACGCTGGTATGTTATTCAAGCATTTTCTGGTTTTGAGGCTAGAGTGGTCCAGTCATTGCGTGAGCATATCAAGTTACATGCTATGGAAGATAAGTTTGGTGAAGTGATGGTGCCAACGGAAGAAGTGATGGAAATCCGAAGTGGCCAACGTCGTAAAAGTGAACGAAAATTCTTTCCCGGATATGTTTTAGTTCAAATGACCATGGATGATGATAGCTGGCATTTAGTGCGTAGTGTACCACGTGTTATGGGTTTTATTGGTGGTACACCAGATCGCCCAGCTCCTATTAGCGATAAAGAAGTTGATGCGATTATGAATCGTTTGCAGCAAGTAGGGGATAAGCCACGACCAAAAACCTTGTTTGAGCCAGGAGAAATGGTTCGTGTTAGTGATGGTCCATTTGCCGACTTTAATGGTGTGGTTGAAGAAGTTGACTATGAAAAGAGCCGACTCAAAGTATCGGTTTCTATTTTCGGTCGTGCAACACCGGTAGAGTTAGATTTCAGTCAAGTAGAAAAAGTGTAATACACTTGACAACTTGCTTGTAAAAGGCGGGAAATTTGGCTACAATTCCGCGCTTTTATTTTTTTATGGCCTGAAAATCGTACAGGTCATTATATACACAGGGGAGCTTCATAATTGAAGCGACATTACCCAATTAGAGGAAATTATGCATGGCTAAGAAAGTACAAGCCTATGTTAAGCTGCAAGTTGCAGCAGGCATGGCTAATCCTAGTCCACCAGTTGGCCCGGCTTTAGGTCAGCAAGGTGTGAATATCATGGAATTTTGTAAAGCGTTTAATGCTAAAACAGATAGCTTAGAAAAAGGCTTGCCAATTCCAGTTGTAATTACTGTCTATTCAGACCGTTCATTTACATTCATAACCAAGACACCACCAGCCGCTGTATTACTGAAAAAAGCAGCAGGTGTTAAGTCAGGTTCAGGCAAACCAAATAAAGAGAAAGTTGGCAAAGTAACCAGCGCACAAATTCGTGAAATTGCAGAAACTAAAGCTGCGGATATGACAGGGGCTGATATTGAAGCGATGATGCGTTCAATTGAAGGTACTGCTCGTTCCATGGGCTTGGTAGTGGAGGGTTAATCAATGGCTAAACTAACCAAGCGTATGCGCACTATCCGTGAAAAAATTGATGCAACTAAACAATATGATATTTCTGAAGCAATTACACTTTTGAAAGAATTAGCGACTGCTAAATTTGTAGAAAGCGTGGATGTTGCAGTTAATCTCGGCATTGATGCACGTAAATCTGATCAAAATGTTCGTGGTGCAACGGTTTTACCGCATGGGACAGGTCGTTCTGTTCGTGTTGCTGTATTTACTCAAGGAGCCAATGCTGAAGCAGCAACCGCTGCTGGAGCTGAATTAGTTGGCATGGAAGATCTGGCTGATAAAATTAAAGCGGGCGAAATGAACTTCGATGTTGTTATTGCTTCGCCAGATGCAATGCGCATTGTTGGCCAGTTAGGTCAGATTTTAGGCCCTCGTGGCTTAATGCCAAATCCTAAAGTTGGTACCGTAACGCCTAATATTGCTGAAGCGGTACAAAATGCCAAAGCGGGACAGATCCGTTATCGTAATGATAAAAACGGTATCATTCATACCACTATTGGTAAGGTTGACTTTGACGATAGTAAATTAAAAGAAAATCTTGAAGCACTACTGGTTGCGTTGAAAAAAGCAAAACCATCTTCTGCTAAAGGTGTTTATATTAAGAAAATTAGCCTATCTACCACAATGGGGGCAGGCGTTGCCGTTGATCAAGCAGAATTATCTGCTTCAGCGTAATTTTTTGAATATTATTTTTTGCTTTACCTTTATGTTAAATTTGTATAGAATTTGACGCCCTATGTTTGTTATCTCTATTTTAGTAGTGATAACAAACTCTGAATTTAGGTTGGTGCCTGGCCTTATCCAGGCCCCGTCCAAGACCGTAGGTGTAAGTAATTACTTAATATCCTACGTAGACGGTGACAGAGCCACTAAGATTAATTTCTGGATTCTGCTCACCGTATTTTAACGCTCAAACATATGGGATGTTTTGAGTGATGTGAGTCCCGGGATAACCCGGTTAATCCAGGAGCAAGAAGCTAATGGCACTAAATCTTCAAGACAAACAAGCGATTGTTGCTGAAGTCAGCGAAGTAGCCAAAGGTGCGCTGTCTGCAGTTGTCGCGGATTCCCGCGGTGTAGCTGTAGATAAAATGACTGAACTGCGTAAAGCAGGTCGCGAAGCCGGTGTTTATCTTCGTGTTGTTCGTAATACGTTGATGCGCCGTGTTGTTGAAGGTACTACTTACGAGTGCCTTAAAGAAGCGTTTATTGGTCCAACCTTGATTGCTTTTTCTAAAGAACATCCGGGCGCAGCAGCTCGTTTGTTTAAAGAATTCGCCAAAGCGAATCCAGCATTCGAGATTAAAGCAGCAGCCTTTGAAGGAGAGTTTATTCCAGCGAATCAAATTGATCGTTTGGCAACTCTTCCAACTTACGAAGAAGCAATTGCGCGTCTGATGTCAACCATGAAAGAAGCCTCTGCAGGTAAATTGGCTCGCATTATGGCGGCACTACGCGATCAGAAAGAAGCTGCTTAAGTTTATTTCTGTCGTTGCTTTTTAACGTATAAAATATTTCTGAATTTTAGGAACCCTTGTTATGTCTATAACTAAAGAACAAATTCTTGATGCAGTTGCAGCCATGTCTGTAATGGATGTTGTTGAGCTGATCACTTTGATGGAAGATAAGTTTGGTGTTTCTGCTGCGGCAGCAGTAGCGGTTGCTGCACCAGGTGCAGCTGAAGCAGCTGAAGAAAAAACTGAATTTGATGTTATCTTGTCTGCTATCGGTGCTAACAAAGTTGCGGTTATTAAAGCTGTTCGTACGGCAACTGGTTTAGGGCTAAAAGAAGCTAAAGACATGGTAGAATCAGCGCCAGCAACAATTAAAGAAGCAGTAAGCAAAGAAGAATCTGAAACATTGAAGAAATCGCTGGAAGAAGCGGGTGCTTCTGTTGAAATTAAATAAGCTTTGCTTTAAGTTGGCAGCCTGATTTTATAGGCTGACGGCTGGTGATTTTTTAGTCACCAGCCTTTTTGCGCTATAAAGTGTATTAGGGTATCAGTAATATTTCACACTGTTTAGTTACTGAGTTATCCTTTCAATGCTTTTTGCTATTGACGACTTAATATACTGCGTTTATGACTCTGACAATTAAAACTTGGTAGTTATATAATGCAATGAAATGATTTAAGAGTAATAGCAATAAGTATTATGGAAAATAATCTGTTTTCCGTTCCAAAAAATAGTGTTGCAGATGCTGTCCTTTAGGACGGACAGAGTGGGCCACTGATCAGCAAGCTGAGGAACCCTATGGTTTACTCCTATACCGAGAAAAAACGTATTCGTAAGGATTTTGGCAAACGTCCGCAGGTTTTGGATGTTCCTTATCTTTTATCTATCCAACTTGACTCGTTCGCTAAGTTTATCGAGCAAGATTTAGAAGGTCAGAATGGGCTGGAAGCAGCATTCCGTTCTGTATTTCCAATTCAAAGTTATAGCGGCAATGCTGAATTGCAATATGTTAGCTATCGTCTTGGTGAACCTGTATTTGATGTTAAAGAATGTCAGATCCGTGGTGTCACTTATTCTGCTCCTTTACGGGTTAAACTACGTCTCGTTATTTACGAGCGTGAAGCACCAGAAGGCACAGTAAAGGATATAAAAGAGCAAGAAGTTTACATGGGTGAAATTCCACTCATGACAGATA
Source organism: Arsenophonus apicola (assembly GCF_020268605.1). Lineage (NCBI taxonomy): Bacteria > Pseudomonadati > Pseudomonadota > Gammaproteobacteria > Enterobacterales > Morganellaceae > Arsenophonus > Arsenophonus apicola. The sequence goes on along the minus strand of NZ_CP084222.1, from coordinate 3,102,624 downwards.
ATGGTACTTTTATTATCAATGGTACAGAGCGTGTTATTGTTTCTCAATTACATCGCAGTCCTGGCGTATTTTTTGATAGTGATAAAGGTAAAACCCATTCTTCAGGTAAGGTATTATATAATGCACGTATCATTCCTTACCGTGGTTCATGGTTAGATTTTGAATTTGACCCTAAAGATAATCTTTTCGTTCGTATTGATCGCCGTCGTAAATTACCGGCAACCATTATTCTACGTTCGATGGATTATGGTACCGAAGAAATCCTCAATCTCTTTTTTGAGAAGACGATTTTTCAAATCCGTGATAATAAGCTGTTAATGACGTTAATACCCGAACGTTTGCGTGGCGAAACAGCTTCTTTTGATATTGAAGCCAATGGTAAAGTCTATATCGAAAAAGGTCGCCGCATTACTGCACGTCACATTCGTCAGCTAGAAAAAGACAAAATCACTAGTATCGAAGTGCCTGTTGAATATATTGCAGGTAAAGTGGTAGCTAAAGATTATATTGATGAAAGTACCGGCGAATTGATCTGTACGGCGAATACAGAGCTTTCTCTGGATATATTGGCACGTCTAAGTCAAGGTGGTTATAAAACCATTGAGACCTTATTTACTAATGACTTAGATCACGGGGCATATATTTCAGAAACATTGCGTACTGATCCAACCAATGATCGTTTAAGTGCGTTAGTTGAAATTTACCGTATGATGCGCCCAGGTGAACCACCAACTCGCGAAGCGGCAGAAAATCTGTTTGAGAACTTATTCTTTTCTGAAGAGCGTTACGATCTTTCCGCGGTAGGACGGATGAAATTTAATCGTTCACTTGATCGTGATGCGATTGAAGGCTCAAGCATCTTAAGCAAACAAGATATCATTGATGTGATGAAAAAACTCATTGATATTCGTAATGGTAAGGGTGAAGTTGATGATATTGACCATTTAGGTAACCGCCGTATTCGTTCGGTTGGTGAAATGGCTGAAAATCAATTCCGAGTTGGTTTAGTGCGAGTAGAGCGTGCGGTTAAAGAGCGTTTGTCATTAGGTGATTTAGATGCATTAATGCCACAAGACATGATTAACGCGAAGCCAATTTCTGCTGCGGTTAAAGAGTTTTTTGGCTCAAGTCAATTATCGCAGTTTATGGATCAGAATAATCCACTGTCGGAAATCACCCATAAACGTCGTATTTCAGCATTAGGTCCAGGTGGACTAACACGTGAACGCGCAGGCTTTGAAGTTCGTGACGTACACCCAACCCACTACGGACGTGTATGTCCCATTGAGACTCCTGAAGGGCCGAATATCGGCTTGATTAACTCATTGTCTGTCTATGCACAAACCAATGAGTATGGCTTTTTGGAAACACCTTATCGTTTAGTGCGGGATGGTATCGTAACTGATGAAATTCATTATTTGTCAGCGATTGAAGAAGGCAACTACATCATTGCTCAGGCGAATACTGTTTTAGATGATGATGGTCGGTTTGTTGAAGAATTAATCACTTGCCGCAATAAAGGTGAATCCAGCCTATTTAGCCAAGATCAAGTAGAATATATGGACGTTTCAACCCAACAGGTTGTGTCTGTTGGTGCTTCATTAATTCCATTTCTTGAGCATGATGATGCTAACCGTGCATTGATGGGTGCGAACATGCAGCGTCAAGCAGTACCTACGTTACGCTCAGATAAACCCCTCGTTGGAACGGGTATGGAACGAGCCGTTGCTGTTGACTCTGGGGTAACAGCAGTTGCTAAACGTGGTGGTACTGTCCAGTATGTAGATGCTTCACGTATAGTTATCAAAGTTAATGAAGATGAGATGTATCCTGGTGAAGCCGGCATTGATATTTATAATCTGACAAAATATACGCGTTCAAATCAGAATACTTGTATTAATCAGATGCCATGTGTTGCGCTGGGCGAGCCGATAGAGCGCGGTGATGTTTTGGCTGATGGACCATCGACCGATTTAGGTGAATTGGCACTTGGTCAAAATATGCGCGTTGCGTTCATGCCCTGGAATGGTTACAACTTTGAAGATTCTATTTTGGTCTCTGAACGAGTGGTACAAGAAGATCGTTTTACTACCATTCATATTCAGGAATTAGCTTGTGTATCGCGTGATACTAAGTTAGGGCCAGAAGAGATTACTGCAGATATTCCTAACGTAGGTGAAGCTGCACTATCTAAATTGGATGAATCAGGTATTGTGTATATCGGCGCCGAAGTAACGGGCGGCGACATTCTGGTTGGTAAGGTAACACCGAAAGGTGAAACGCAATTAACGCCAGAAGAAAAATTATTGCGCGCTATTTTTGGTGAAAAAGCTTCTGATGTCAAAGATTCTTCACTGCGGGTACCTAATGGGGTATCAGGAACGGTTATTGATGTACAAGTCTTTACCCGCGATGGGGTAGAGAAAGATAAACGTGCATTAGAAATTGAAGAAATGCAGCTTCGTGATGCGAAGAAAGACTTAACTGAAGAGTTGCGTATCTTTGAAGCCGGTTTATTTGCCCGTATCAGAGCAGTACTAACTAATGGCGGTATTGAAGGTGACAAGCTGGATAAATTACCGCGTGAGCGTTGGTTAGAATTATCGTTGAAGGATGAAGAAAAACAAAATCAGTTAGAGCAATTGGCTGAGCAGTATGATGAGCTTAAAGCTGAATTTGAGAAGAAGCTAGAGGCTAAACGTCGTAAGATCACACAAGGTGATGATTTAGCGCCAGGCGTATTAAAAATCGTCAAGGTTTATTTGGCAGTAAAACGTCAAATTCAACCAGGCGATAAAATGGCTGGTCGTCATGGTAACAAAGGGGTTATTTCCAAAATTAACCCAGTTGAAGACATGCCTTACGATGAAAGTGGTAACCCTGTTGATATCGTTTTGAACCCACTGGGCGTACCATCACGTATGAATATTGGTCAGATTCTGGAAACCCATTTGGGTATGGCTGCGAAAGGTATTGGCGATAAGATCAATACCATGCTGAAACAACAGCGTGAAGTAGCCAAATTGAGAGAATTTATTCAGAAAGCTTATGACTTAGGAGATGATCCTCGTCAAACAGTTGATCTCAGTACCTTTTCTGATGAAGAAGTTCTGCGGTTAGCACATAATTTGAAGAAAGGTATGCCAATTGCAACACCGGTCTTTGATGGTGCAAAAGAAAAGGAAATCAAAGAACTATTGACTTTAGCTGAGTTGCCGACTTCTGGTCAGATTACATTGTATGATGGCCGTACAGGAGAGAAATTTGAACGTCAGGTGACAGTTGGTTATATGTATATGCTGAAACTGAATCATCTTGTAGATGATAAAATGCATGCACGTTCAACAGGCTCCTATAGTCTGGTTACTCAACAACCGTTGGGTGGTAAAGCACAGTTTGGTGGTCAGCGTTTTGGTGAGATGGAAGTTTGGGCTCTGGAAGCATATGGCGCCGCTTACACCTTGCAAGAAATGCTTACCGTTAAATCCGATGATGTGAACGGACGTACTAAGATGTATAAAAACATCGTAGACGGCAACAATCAGATGGAACCAGGGATGCCGGAATCTTTCAATGTATTGTTGAAAGAGATCCGCTCGTTGGGTATTAACATCGAACTGGAAGACGAGTAATAAGTGATGTTGTAAAGCCTAGTAGCGACTAAGCTTTACAAATTGTTACACTGGGTTTAGGAGGAAGTGGCTAAAACCGCTTCCTCGCAGGTTTAACTCCGACAGGAGCCATTCCGTGAAAGACTTATTAAAGTTTCTGAAAGCACAGACTAAAACCGAAGAGTTTGATGCGATCAAAATTGCTCTGGCCTCTCCAGATATGATCCGTTCATGGTCATTTGGTGAAGTGAAAAAGCCAGAAACGATTAACTACCGAACGTTCAAGCCTGAGCGTGATGGTCTTTTCTGTGCGCGTATTTTCGGGCCAGTTAAAGATTATGAATGTTTGTGTGGTAAATACAAACGATTAAAACACCGAGGTGTGATTTGTGAGAAATGTGGTGTTGAGGTCACTCAGACTAAAGTACGTCGTGAGCGTATGGGTCATATTGAATTGGCTTCACCGACAGCACATATTTGGTTCTTAAAATCATTACCATCACGAATTGGTTTGTTGCTTGATATGCCTTTGCGTGATATTGAGCGAGTACTCTATTTCGAATCCTATGTTGTGGTCGAAGGGGGTATGACAAGCTTAGAGCGTGGACAGATCTTGACCGAAGAGCAATATCTTGATGCTTTGGAAGAGTTTGGTGATGAATTTGACGCTAAAATGGGCGCGGAAGCGATCCAATCTTTGCTAAAAAATCTTGATTTAGAGCAAGAGTGTGAAGTTTTGCGTGAAGAGTTAAATACAACTAACTCTGAAACTAAACGTAAGAAATTAACTAAGCGTATCAAACTACTAGAAGCATTTATTCAGTCTGGTAATAAGCCTGAGTGGATGATTCTGAATGTATTACCGGTATTACCGCCGGATTTGCGTCCGCTTGTTCCGCTAGATGGCGGCCGCTTTGCTACTTCTGATTTAAATGATTTATATCGTCGCGTTATTAATCGTAACAATCGTTTAAAGCGTCTATTGGATTTGGCGGCGCCTGATATCATTGTACGTAATGAAAAACGCATGCTACAAGAAGCGGTTGACGCATTGCTGGATAATGGCCGTCGTGGACGTGCGATTACCGGCTCGAATAAACGTCCGCTGAAATCTTTGGCTGATATGATCAAAGGTAAACAAGGGCGTTTCCGGCAGAACTTACTTGGTAAACGGGTTGATTACTCAGGCCGTTCCGTTATCACGGTGGGCCCTTATCTTCGCTTGCACCAATGTGGTTTGCCTAAGAGAATGGCATTAGAATTATTTAAGCCATTTATTTATGGTAAATTGGAGTTACGTGGATTAGCGACAACGATCAAAGCGGCTAAGAAGATGGTTGAGCGTGAAGAAGCGGTCGTCTGGGATATTCTCGATGAAGTGATTCGTGAACATCCAGTGATGCTAAACCGCGCGCCAACACTGCATCGTCTCGGCATTCAGGCATTTGAACCTATTCTGATTGAAGGTAAAGCTATTCAGTTACACCCCTTAGTGTGTGCTGCTTATAACGCTGACTTTGACGGTGACCAGATGGCTGTTCACGTCCCGCTGACTTTAGAAGCGCAGTTAGAAGCACGTGCCTTAATGATGTCGACAAATAATATTTTGTCGCCAGCCAGTGGTGAACCTATCATTGTACCTTCTCAAGACGTGGTGCTTGGTTTGTACTATATGACACGTGATTGTGTAAATGCTGAAGGTGAAGGCATGGTATTGTCTGGACCGAAAGAAGCTGAACGGGTTTATCGTGCCGGCTTAGCATCCTTACATGCTCGCGTTAAAGTACGTATTACAGAAGAAGTGCGTGATGGTGAAGGTAATGTTGAGACTGGAACTCAGTTAGTTGATACTACCATTGGTCGCGCTATCTTATGGATGATCGTACCAAAAGGTCTGCCATACTCATTGGTTAATCAGCCGTTGGGTAAAAAAGCAATTTCTAAAATGCTTAATACTTGTTACCGCGTTTTAGGTTTAAAACCAACGGTTATCTTTGCCGACCAGATCATGTATACCGGTTTTGCTTATGCTGCGCGTTCCGGGGCTTCTGTTGGTATTGACGATATGGTAATACCGGAGAAGAAAGCCAGCATTATTGCTGAAGCTGAAGCTGAAGTTGCTGAGATTCAAGAACAGTTCCAGTCGGGTTTAGTTACTGCGGGCGAACGTTATAACAAAGTTATTGACATTTGGGCTGCGGCTAATGAGCGGGTCGCAAAAGCGATGATGGAAAATTTATCCACTGAAACCGTTGTTAACCGCGAAGGCCAAGACGAGCAACAAGTTTCGTTTAACAGCATCTTTATGATGGCTGATTCTGGTGCGCGTGGTTCTGCGGCACAGATCCGTCAGTTAGCGGGTATGCGTGGTTTGATGGCCAAGCCAGATGGTTCAATTATTGAGACACCCATCACAGCTAACTTTCGTGAAGGTCTGAACGTATTGCAATACTTCATTTCAACACACGGTGCACGTAAAGGTCTAGCCGATACAGCCTTGAAGACAGCAAACTCAGGTTATCTAACCCGTCGTTTAGTTGATGTTGCACAAGATTTGGTTGTCACTGAGGATGATTGTGGTACTCACGATGGTATTTTAATGACCCCGGTTATTGAAGGTGGTGATGTTAAAGAACCTTTACGTGAGCGTGTCTTGGGTCGAGTCACAGCAGAAGATATATTAGTACCGGGTACAGCTGATATTTTAATACCACGTAACACCTTATTAAGTGAAAAATGGTGTGATGAACTGGAAGCCAACTCGGTTGATAGCGTAAAAGTGCGCTCTGTTGTAAGTTGTGAAACTGACTTTGGAGTCTGTGCGAAATGTTATGGACGAGATTTAGCGCGTGGTCATATCATCAATAAAGGTGAAGCAGTTGGTGTTATTGCTGCTCAATCAATCGGGGAGCCGGGCACACAGTTGACAATGCGTACGTTCCACATTGGTGGTGCGGCATCACGTGCTGCTGCGGAATCGAGTATTCAGGTACGTAACAAAGGTAATATCAAACTGGTTAATGCCAAGTTTGTAAAAAATTCTGAAGGTCACTTAGTTATCACTTCTCGGAATACAGAATTACGAGTGGTAGATGAATTTGGTCGAACCAAAGAAAGCTATAAAGTACCATATGGCGCACACCTTAATAAAGGTGATGGTGACGGAGTTAATGGTGGTGAAACCGTTGCGAACTGGGATCCACATACCATGCCGGTTATCAGTGAAGTTGCGGGTATTATTCGTTTCTCTGATATGGCAGATGGACAATCTATTATACGTCAGACCGATGAACTAACGGGCTTATCATCAATTGTTGTGCTTGATACAGCTGAGCGTACGGCGGGTAGTAAAGATTTACGTCCTGCATTGCGTGTTGTTGATGCGAAAGGCAATGATGTATTAATTCCGGGTACTGATATGCCAGCGCAATATTTCTTGCCTGGTAAAGCGATTGTTCAATTGGATGATGGTGCGGCGATTAATATTGGTGATACCTTAGCTCGTATTCCACAAGAATCTGGTGGTACTAAGGATATTACTGGTGGTTTACCACGGGTTGCAGATCTATTCGAAGCGCGTCGACCAAAAGAACCGGCTATTCTGGCTGAAATTAGCGGTATTATTTCTTTTGGTAAGGAAACTAAAGGTAAACGTCGCCTAGTGATCACACCAATAGATGGTGGTGATGCATACGAAGAGATGATCCCTAAATGGCGCCAGCTTAATGTCTTTGAAGGTGAGCGAGTTGAGCGTGGTGATGTGATTTCTGATGGTCCAGAATCACCACATGATATTTTACGTTTGCGTGGAGCGCATGCTGTTGCTCGTTATATCACGAATGAAGTTCAAGAAGTTTATCGTCTACAAGGCGTTAAAATTAACGATAAACATATTGAAGTTATCGTTCGGCAGATGTTACGTAAGGTGACCATTGCTGATGCTGGTAGCTCTGAATTTTTGGAAGGTGAACAAGTAGAGTACGCCCGCGTGAAAGTAGCGAACCGCAAATTAGAGCAAGATGGTAAAGTACCGGCAACCTTTAGTCGTGATCTGCTAGGTATTACCAAAGCGTCTCTAGCGACAGAGTCCTTTATCTCAGCAGCGTCATTCCAGGAAACAACCCGTGTGCTTACTGAAGCTGCGGTTGCTGGAAAACGTGATGAACTTCGTGGTTTGAAGGAGAACGTCATTGTTGGTCGTCTAATTCCTGCTGGTACAGGTTATGCATATCACCAAGATCGGATGCGTCGCCGTCACATGGTTAATGAACCTGTCGAGTCATCACAAGTTAGTGCTGATGAGGCAACGGCGAATTTGGCAGAATTGCTAAATGCGGGTTTTGGTAATCAAGACCATGAATAATGCAGCTTGATCTGTAAAAAATGCCCTCATAATGAGGGCATTTTTATAGCTATATTATGGAGAATATTAAATTAATGATACGCTGCCGTTTTATTACTTTATATACATTGAGTATTTTTATTTCTTTTTTTCTCAGTTTTCCACTGTATGCGGAAAACAACATGGTTCCATTGTTTGAAAAGCGTCCGAATGCTGAGTTCAGTAAACCTATGAAAGTTAACCAAGACAGTGTGATTTATGCAGTCGTGGGAGGAAAAATACGGCAAGCTGGTTGGTTATTGAAAAATTCGCTTTTACTCATGCAACCGGGGAAAAATAATCTTTACCGTTTTCATTTTGGTAATAGTGATGGTTATATTACTCAGCAAAAAGCTTCTGAGGTAAAACAAAATCAGTTTCCAACGGATACTTTAAAACTATTAGATAAGCCCGTTTATGACTATTTAGTGACGACAAAACAAACCGCCATCTATTAAGATGCAGATGAGAAAAGCAAGATTATTGGTTTTCTCTCCGCCAATTTACGTTATCCAGTGCTTAATCAGATAGCGAAGAAGGTTAAGCACAACTCAACACCAATGAGCTCTTGGTTTATTATTGATCTTGGCGGTAGACTAGCTTTTATTGATGGTGGGGATGCTTCATTAGATAAAGGGATCCCAATTCTGACTTATCACCATTTACTGCCTAATAATGAAAATAAATTATTTCGTCATACCTCAACCACCACTTCAGTAGCAGCCTTTAAGGCACAAATGGCTTACTTAAAACATGCGGGTTATCAAACAATTACGTTGGATGAAGTTGATGGTTATTTAAAGAAAAAAATTAATTTACCAGGTAAGGTAGTCAGTATAACCTTTGATGATGGTTTAAAATCTGTTTATCGCTATGCTTATCCAATCTTAAAAGCTCACGGTCAGTTGGCAACGCTATTCGTTATCTCCTCACGTATTAAATTTCATGATCAAAAATGGGATCCGAATGGTTTACAATTTATGAGCAGACATGAGTTGAAAGAGAGCCGTGATGTCTTTGACATTCAATCTCACTCCCATTTTATGCATAGATTAGATAATAAAAATCAACCGATTATTTTTAGTCGATCATATCGTACGGTAAAACTTGATTTTAGCCGTTCCCGGCGTGAATTAGCACCGTTTAATCCCTTTCAACGTTACTTGGCCTATCCTTTTGGTGCATATAATAAACAAGTAATGGAAGCGGCCGAGGCTTCGGGTATGATTTTGGCATTGACGACTATTCAAGGTAAAGTGAAACTGGGTGATAATCCTTATGCCTTAAAACGGTTATATGCATTGCGCGATGATCCCATAAAAAAGTTTGCGCAAATGGTGGGTAATGGGCAGCAACAAATTATTAATAAAGACATTATTGTTGATCAATAAAGACGAGTTATTAAGATATCACTATAGATTAGATCGTGAATAGGCAAAGTTTTATTCTATTTCGTAAGTTGAAAGCAACTAATTAAAAAATTAACAGCTTGATTGAGCAAACGGGTTGTCACCACCAATTAAGGTGGTGTTTTATCAACGTCCTAAATGGTTGTCCCAATCTTTCCAAACAGGTTGAAGTCCAGCATCGATAATGACTTTAGCGATGGTTTTTGCGCTGCGGTTATCATAGGTAGCAAATTGCTCCAGTGCTTGATGATGTTTAGCATAACCACCAGGTTGGGTTCTTGAGCCAGCGCTAAGATTATTGATAACCAGTGGAATAATGTTATCACGAAAAAAAGGCGATTCACGGGTGGATAATGAAAGCTCGACTTCGGGCGCCAATAAACGGAAAGCGCAAATTAATTGCACTAATTCTGCTTCCTGGATAGTAGATGCAGGCTTAATACCACCAATACAGGCGCGTATTCTTGGGAAAGAAATAGAGTAACGGCTTTTCCAATATTTTTTTTGTAGATAAAATAGATGGTTTGCTACTAGATAATAGTCAACCCGCCAATTATTGGATAATCCGATTAGTGCCCCTAAACCAATTTTATCAATACCGGCCTGACCAAGGCGATCGGGTGTTTCTAGCCGCCAAAAAAAATCTTGCTTTTTTCCACGTAAATGGTGTTGCTGATAAGTTGGTTGATGATAAGTTTCCTGGTATACCAGTACACCATCTAAGCCAATTTTTTTCAGCTCTCTATATTCCGCTATTGTTAATGGTTGAACCTCCATTAATAGCGAACTGAAATATTGTCTAATTAATGGTATATATTGACGGAAATAATTCATGCCCACTTTACTTGGGTGTTCACCAGTTACAAGCAATAAATTATTATATCCCATGGAACGTATCGCCTCGCATTCTGCAATAATCTCTGTTTCGTTAAGCGTTTTTCGTTTGATCGGGTTGTGCATAGAAAAACCACAATAAGTACAATCATTAGCACACAGATTAGACAGATAGAGTGGTACATAAAGGCTAACAATATTGCCAAAACGCTGGCGGGTTAATTTCTGCGCTTTTTGAGCAATAACTTCCAAATAAGGATAGGCTGCGGGTGAAATGAGAGCCATAAAATCATTTAATGACAGTCTATCTGCGCAAATCGTTTTTTCAACCTCTTGAGGTGATTTACTGTTAATTTGTATTACCAGTTGATGCCAATCAAGTTGCTGATAAATTTCAGTAAAAGACGCCATTATTGAAATGCCTCAAGGAATTGTGTTAAAGAGCTAGAGGGTGCGGCTTGCTGCTGTTGCGCTGCAAGTCCGGCAGTTTGTACTATATCACCTGCTTCAATGGCAATACGAAAGGCGTGTGCCATGGCAACCGGATCATTAGCAACGGCAATAGCGGTATTTACCAGTACCGCGTCGGCTCCTATCTCCAAGGCGGCTAATGCATGACTGGGTGCACCAAGTCCTGCATCAACAACAACAGGGATTGAGGCTTGCTCAATTATAATTTGTAGAAAATCATAGGTAATTAATCCTTTATTGCTACCGATAGGTGCACCAAGAGGCATCACCGCAGCGCAACCTACCTCCTCTAAATGTCGGCACAAGACAGGATCGGCACTACAATAAGGTAAAACAATAAAACCTTCTTTTACCAACAATTCAGCCGCTTTTAACGTCTCAATTGGATCAGGTAATAAATATTTTGTATCGGGGTGGATCTCCAATTTTATCCAATTTGTGGCTAAGGCATCACGAGCTAAGCGGGCAGCAAATAGAGCTTCTTGTGCATTTTTAGCACCCGAAGTATTCGGTAATAATTTGACGCCAATTTTTTGTAATGGTAGCAAAATGTCATCATTTTTATTAATTAAATCAATCCGTTTCATCGCCATGGTGACTAATTGACTACCAGAAGCTTGAATGGCCTGGATCATCAATGATGAATTTGCGAATTTTCCGCTACCGAGAAATAAACGTGATTGAAAAATGGTATCAGCAATTTTTAACATAATTTAGCCTCCGGCAATGGCCTGGAATAACAGGATCTTATCTTGATGGTTAATATAGTGATGATTCCAATCTTCACGCGGAATAATGATCTGATTAATTGCTAGCGCAATACCTAACGTATTAAGTTTCAGCTGATCAAATAACTGGGTGATCGTGATCGAACTGTTAATTTCGATCATTCGATCATTTAGCAAAATGTGCATATTTATCTCCTGGTTCCACACACTAAACAGCTTTTCGCTTTGCTAAGTTGCAAGGTATGCCAGCTATATTGTTTACCATCGAATAATTTCAGTTTTCCACTGAGCGATGAGGGTAATGGACTAATAATTTAATGGCTTCTAAGGCTTGCAGCGAGCCGATAACGCCAACAACCGGTCCTAAAACTCCGGCCTTGTGACAGTTACGATAAGGTTCATTCATATTAGGATAAAGACAAGCGTAGCAGCCTTGGTTATAGGAAGGTTCAAGAACTAATAATTGACCGTTGAAACCTACCGCACTACCACTAATGAGTGTCTTTTTTTCCACCACACATGCCGCATTAATTGCCTGGCGAGTTGACATATTATCAGTACAATCCAATATCAGATCCGTATCGCGAACCAGCGTTCGCAGTGAATGATAGTTTTGTTTTTTGGCAAAAGTTTTCACTTTGGTTTGTGGATTGAGCTGATTAAGTTGTTTTGCTGCTAATGTGACTTTAGGCTGAGAAATATCTTGTGTATGGTAAAGAATTTGTCGCTGTAGATTTGAAAGATGTAGTTTATCATTATCGGCCAACCAGAGTTCACCGACCCCGGCAGCAGCTAAATAAAGTGCCGCCGGTGAACCAAGTCCACCCAATCCGACAATAAGCACTTTGCTTGTTGTTAATTTTTGTTGACCTTGATAACCGATTTCTTCAAGTAATAGTTGGCGGCTATAGCGCATAAAAATAGCATCATCAAGCATGGCTCATTTCCTTACCTTCAATGAGATAGAGTAACTGAGCAACAACTTTCGGCCAGTCAGGCGATTTGGTGATCGCACTAACCATGGCAATACCTCCTACGCCTGTTGCAAGCACTGCGGGAACACGAGCTAAAGTAATACCGCCTATAGCAATAGTTGGGTGATCTGGTGTGACATTTACTTGCTGTTTTAGGCTAATTAATCCTTGTGGTGAGGAAGACATTAATTTTGTACTAGTAGGAAATATATGGCCTAATGCAATATAAGAGGGTCTTAACTGCTTTGCTCTGGCGAGTTCTTGTTGATTATGGCTTGAAATTCCTAAGCGCAAGCCCGCTTTTTGTAGGCGATTTAGATCAGCGAAATTAATATCTTCTTGCCCTAAATGGACACCGTAGGCACCATGTTTTATAGCTAACTGCCAATAATCATTAATAAATAGGCGGGCTTGATATCGTTGGCTTAGCATAATAGCCTGCTTAATATCTGCTTCAAGGTTGTTGGCTAATGGATTTTTGATCCTTAATTGAATAGTGGTAACGCCGGCGTTAAGCAAGCGCTTGATCCACTCGACAGAATCAACGACTGGGTACAGACCAAGTTTCTGTTCTGTCGATGCAAATGCGTGCTCAGGCCATTTTGTCATCGGAAATTGTCTCCATGCTGTGGTATAGCTCGCTGCCCTGGGTGCGAAATGTTGCCGACATTTGTGCCATTTGTGCAGCATGTTCACGGACTTGTTGCGAAATTTTCATTGAGCAAAATTTAGGCCCACACATTGAGCAAAAATGGGCCACTTTACCCGCTGCTTGTGGCAAAGTTTCATCATGGTAGGCACGTGCGGTTTCAGGATCGAGAGCGAGATTAAATTGATCTTGCCAGCGGAACTCAAATCGTGCTTTGGATAAGGCGTTATCTCGAATTTGCGCCCCAGGATGGCCCTTAGCGAGATCAGCAGCATGGGCGGCAATTTTATAGGTAATCAGTCCTTGTTTTACATCTTCCTTATTAGGTAAGCCTAAATGTTCTTTTGGCGTGACATAACAGAGCATGGCACAACCAAACCAACCAATTAAAGCCGCTCCGATACCCGAGGTAAAGTGATCATAACCAGGTGCGATATCGGTGGTTAAAGGCCCTAAAGTATAGAATGGCGCTTCATGACAATGGGTTAATTCTTCCGTCATATTACGGCGGATCATTTGCATTGGGATATGCCCCGGTCCTTCGATCATAACTTGAACATCATATTGCCAGGCTAGCTTAGTTAATTCGCCTAATGTATATAATTCAGCAAATTGCGCTTCATCATTGGCGTCTTGTAAAGAGCCTGGTCGTAATCCATCGCCAAGGGACAAAGATACATCGTAAGCAGCACAGATTGCACAAATTTCCTCGAAATGACTATACAAAAAGTTTTCCTGATGATGGGACAAACACCATTTTGCCATAATTGAGCCACCGCGAGAGACAATACCAGTCAAGCGATTGGCGGTCATTGGCACATAGCGTAATAAGACACCGGCATGAATAGTAAAATAATCTACCCCTTATTCGGCTTGCTCAAGCAGGGTGTCGCGAAATATTTCCCAGCTCAAATTTTCTGCAACGCCATTGACTTTTTCCAATGCTTGGTAGATGGGCACAGTACCGATAGGAACAGGGCTATTACGCAACAGCCATTCTCTCGTTTCATGGATGTAACGGCCAGTCGATAAATCCATTACGGTATCGGCTCCCCAATGCGTCGCCCAGATTAGTTTTTCAATTTCTTCTTCAATCGATGAAGTGACTGAGGAATTACCGATATTAGCATTAACTTTTACCAAAAAATTTCGACCAATAATCATTGGCTCGGCTTCAGGATGGTTGATATTGGCTGGAATAATGGCACGACCAGCAGCAACTTCTTGTCGAACAAATTCAGGGGTAATGTTATTTGGCAAAGTAGCACTAAAGCTTTGACCTGGATGCTGTTGAGTTAATATTTTACTATTGATACGCTCCCGTCCCATATTTTCGCGGATCGCAATAAATTCCATTTCAGCTGTGATTATCCCTTGACGAGCATAGTGCAATTGCGTGATGCTTTTTCCGCTTTTGGCTTTTAATGGTTGTGGCCGGTGATTGAAACGAAGATAATTCAATCCGGCATCAGCGAGTCGTTGTTGGGTAAAATAGGAGCTTGGCTTTTTAACTGGTTCAGTATCATTGCGATCGAAGATCTAATGTTGGCGGCATTTTTTTAAACCCACTTTAATATCCACCGTAACATCAGGATCGCCATAGGCACCTGAAGTATCATAGACCGGTATTGCCTCATTCTCTTCAAACAATGGATTATCTTTTGTACCGCCAACCAAGGTCGGTGAAAGTTGAATTTCACGCATAGGAACTTGGGTATTATAGTGATAACCAGTTAAGTAGATCCGTTTTGAGCCGGGAAAGCTGATATTTTGTAGATTATCGAGAAAACGTTGTGTCGCTTCACGTTGTACTTTTCGTGGGGAACTGGTATTTGTGGTAACACCTATATCACTGGTTGCAATAATATTCTTAGACATAGCAAATTCCTAAAATCATTACAAAGAGTTTACATAAAAGAGATAAATTGTATTGAGAAATTGCTTGTCTGGAGCTCGGTGAGAGTAATAGTATAATAATTGCGCTACTTACTTTTGATAAGTCATAATCGCAGGTTGATTACTCTTGTTCCCTTCGCAGGTATTAGCCTGATCAGGTTCCGCGGATCCCGAATTAACGGTCTCAGCCTGTAGATATTGTTAAACCTACTAGGCACTCCGACAAGATAATGCCAGTATATAAGAGAGATAATGAAAACTGCAATGGATAACTTCTTCATCAAACAACCTTTAGTCAGAATAGTTACTCGATATTGATGAAAATGGGTTAGCCTATATTAATTAGGATCAAGCAAGACATATTTTTAAAATTCACCGAACAATAAAATATAGAAGAACTGAGCTATATGATTAGAAAACAATTAGCCGGAACAGAAACAGGTTGGTGGGTTGTTAGTTTTGGCGGTCGAATTTGGTTACCAAATGGTGATTTACCGAAAGGTTCAGCCCAATTTTGGTCACTAATAGGAAAAGAGGCTCTCCCTATTGGTGAATGGCAGGCGGAAACGATTTGGTTAATTATGGCAAAATCACCAACAGATATGTGTTCACCACGACGGATTGCCAATGAAGATGGGGGGCTATTTAAACTGGTTGGACGAGGTATTCAACTGGCAGAATTTTACCGCTCACACCATTATTGCGGCTATTGCGGCAACAAAATGACAACCAGCTTAACTGAATGGGCATGCTTGTGTGGTCATTGTCATGAGCGCTATTATCCACAAATTGCGCCCTGTATTATTGTTGCTATCCGGCGTGCTGATCATATCTTATTAGCACAACATCGCCGCCATAAAAAAAAGCCAATATTTACAGTCTTAGCCGGATTTGTTGAACTAGGTGAAACAATTGAAGAAGCGGTGAAAAGGGAAGTAAAAGAAGAAAGTAATATTGTCATTAGTAACATTCGTTATGTCGCTTCTCAGCCATGGCCTTTTCCTCATTCATTAATGATAGGTTTTCTAGCTGATTATGTTAGTGGTGAAATACAGGCTAATCCTGATGAGTTAATTAGTGCAGATTGGTATCATTATAATAAATTACCGCAGATACCGCCTCCTGATACCATTGCTCGCCGGTTAATTGAAGATACACTGGCTTTATGTCGACAAGAGAATTATAACTTATATAAATAACAATATTAATCACGCTATAACAAAGCTGTTGCACATCTAGGCAACAATAAAAAGGCAAATACACGATGATAATGGCAATTTTTTATTGCCATTTAATGGAGCTAATGATGTCTGCATTAACAAATGATCGCTACTTACGCGCGCTATTACGGCAGCCTGTTGATAAAACTCCAGTATGGATGATGCGTCAGGCAGGCCGTTATCTACCTGAATATCGAGAAACTCGTCAGAAAGCCGGTGATTTTCTTTCACTGTGTAAAAATACCGAGTTAGCTTGTGAAGTGACATTACAACCTCTACATCGATTTCCATTAGATGCGGCAATCCTTTTTTCAGATATTCTTACTATTCCTGATGCGATGGGGCTAGGTCTATATTTTTCAGCCGGAGAAGGGCCTAAGTTTCAGTGTCCGATTGGCTGTTTGGCTGATATAGAGAAACTGCCAATTCCTGATCCAGAACAAGAATTGGTTTACGTAATGAATGCCATACGCGCTATTCGCAAGGCGTTACAAGGGAAAGTGCCATTAATCGGTTTTTCGGGTAGTCCATGGACATTGGCAACTTATATGGTTGAAGGTGGAAGTAGTAAGGCTTTTACCCATATTAAAAAGCTGATGTATACCGAGCCAAAAGCGTTACATTTATTATTGGATAAATTGACCCAAAGTGTCATTCTCTATCTAAATGCTCAGATACGGGCGGGTGCTCAATCAGTGATGATTTTTGATACATGGGGTGGTGTATTAACTGGGCGTGATTATCATCAATTTTCTTTACATTACATGCATCAGATTATCGATGCTCTATTGCGAGAAAATGAAGGTCATAAAGTTCCGGTTACATTATTTACTAAAGGTGGTGGTCAATGGTTAGAGGCAATGGCTGCGACCGGTTGTGACGCGTTAGGTATCGACTGGATGACAGATATTGAAGATGCTCGCTCTCGGGTAGGAGATAAGGTGGCTTTACAGGGAAACATGGATCCTTCCATATTATATGCATCAAAAGAACGTATTGAGCTTGAAGTTAAAACTATTTTAAAGCAATTTGGTCAAGGTAGTGGCCATGTTTTTAATTTAGGTCATGGCATTCATCAGGACATTCCACCTGAACATGTTAAAAATTTTATTAATTCAGTACACAAATTATCAGAACAATATCATCAATAAGTAAGGTTTATCCAAAGAAAGAAAAAGCAATAAATATTAATTTTTATATTTTTTTATTGATTATTAAATCGAAATTGAATATTTACAATTATTTAAATATATTTTTTTATATTTTGTGTTATAAAACAAATATTAAAATATATTTATATAAAATTTTTTTTTAAGTAAAAATAAATATGATTGATACTAAATTATTACGTCAGGAACAGGCCATAAAAGCTAAACAAATTATTCTTACGGATAATTTTGTTATTCCTAATCTTATTGCTGGTGCTGATGTTGGATTTGAAGAAAAAGGAAGTGTAACCCGAGCCGCAATGGTTGTTATGCGTTGGCCTTCACTTGCTATTGTTGAATATCATATTGCTCGTATCCCCACTGAATTCCCTTATATTCCAGGTTTACTCTCTTTCCGAGAGTATCCTGCCCTACTGGCTGTTTGGGAAAAACTGCAACATAAGCCTGATCTTATCATGGTTGATGGCCAAGGAATTGCCCATCCTCGCCGTTTTGGGGTTGCTAGTCATTTGGGGCTTTTATTAGATATCCCAACGATTGGTATAGCGAAAAAACGTCTATGTGGTCACCATGAAGCTTTAGATGAGATAGTGGAAAGCTGCCAACCGTTGAATGATAATAATGAACAAATTGGTTGGGTATTTCGTAGTAAAAAAAGATGTAAACCACTTTATATCTCACCTGGGCATAAAATCAGTTTAGACGCTTCATTATTATGGGTTAAGCGGTGTATTAAAGGTTATCGTTTACCAGAACCTACTCGTTGGGCTGATGGAATCGCTTCTAATAGAGCGTTTTTTAATCGAATAAAACAGAATTTGGCATAATTAAAGTTAAAATATGTGGAACCTATTGATTTTCAGGTAAACTTCAGCGTAAAACGCAAGTGAGTAGAAATTTGATGTTAAGAAACCCCATTCATTTGAGGTTGGCAAAATTAAATAGTTGGCAGCATATCACTTTCATGGCTTGTTTGTGTGAGCGTATGTATCCTAATTATCAATTGTTTTGTAAACAAACGAGCTTTTTAAATCCAATACGTTATCGTATTATTTTAGATTTAATTTGGGAATCGCTAATTATTAAAGATAGTAAAATTGATTTTGATAATCAGTTGGAAAAATTAGAGGAAATTATTCCCGTCGCAAATGATTTTGATATATACGGCGTCCATCCTGCTATTGATGCATGTATAGCTTTAAGTGAAATAATTCATTCTTACTTAAGTGGGGAAACATTAGACGGTGCTATTGAAGTAAGTAAAATTTCGATTCGAACTATTGCAATGTTTGAGATGACTCGGACAGGTAAAGAGATGTCTGATGAAGAACTGAAAGAATTGCTTACCATTGAAGAAGAATGGGATATTCAATGGGAGATCTACCGTTTACTTGCCGCTTGTGAAGAGCGGGATGTAGCGCTGATTAAAGGATTAAAATCCGACCTCCGTGAAGTAGGGATCAGCAATATTGGCATTAAGGTTACCTAATTTCCGTTCATAGTGTTTAAAAACGTGATTTGGTACCATAAATGCTGACTTTTAACGCTTCACATTCGCCCGTACTATGTTCTACTGTGAAGGCGGAGAGGAGTGCTTTCGGGACGTATATTAAGAATTAATAAGTTCTACATATCCAACGTACTCGATGCTATGCAAATGATAAACACACTGTGTAAGGATAACTTATGAATAAGACTGTAAATGAGACCATGAAAAAGGGTGATGTAGTTCAATATGTCATGCAAAAAGCAAACCTGAATAAGACTCAAGCTAAAAATGCCTTAGAAGCACTCATCGAATGTATTACAGATGCACTGAAAGAAGGTGAGCAAGTGCAATTCGTTGGTTTTGGTACTTTTAGGACTAATCATCGTGCTGCACGTATTGGTCGTAATCCTAAAACAGGCGAAGAACTCAAAATTGAAGCGGCTAATGTACCAGTATTTGTTGCTGGAAAATCACTGAAAGAAGCAGTTAAGTAATTCAATTGCCAAATAGAATATTCAGAGGGGGTATTAAACCCCTTTTATTGATTGGGCGTATCCTCATTTTACTTGGTGCTGCTTCGCTGCTTGGCGCTTGCACCAATCAAGCTAAAATCCCCGAATTTAGCGCAAGTGGATTTATTTCCGATGCTGGCGTCGTTAGGCTATGGCGCTTAAATGATCAAAACAGTAACCCTCAGGTAATCGTTGCGGTATATAGTCCTTATCAAGGAAAAAATACGACCATTACTTTTTTTGAATATCGTCAAGGTAAACTTTGGCAAATTCGACATCAATCTTTTGACTATAAAAATAAAGAACAACAACAGCTAAGATTTGATCAAAATGACCATGTTATTTTTATGCAGCGCAGAGTAAATGATAACAAAGTTTCTCTAACTGAGGATGATATTGTTCGCTGGCGCTTTGAATCAGACCGTTTAATTGAGTTGAGCACCACTCTTATTGCTGGTAATGTTCATCTCTATCAAGGGTATTGGCGTGAAGGGCAAATTATAACTTGTAGCGGTGAAAAACGTAATATATCGTTTACTGCTCAGGCTGAAAATAGGTTGCTGCAAAGAGCGAAGACGAGTAGCGGTGACTTAGCTATTGCTTGGCTAGAAGCACCAGCAGGCAACGAGTTATTACTCGTTGCCAATGAGGATTTTTGTCTATGGGCGCCAACCAAAGACAAACTTTAAATCTTTTATTTTAAACGAGCCAGTGCTCGATAACCGATATCATCCCGATAGAAACAACCGATCCAGGATATTTTTGCTGCTTGCTGATAAGCTGTTTTTTGGGCATCAAGAATAGTATTGCCAAGGGCGGTAACACACAGTACACGGCCACCGGTAGTGATAACCTGATTTTGTTTTAATTCTGTTCCAGCGTGAAAAATTTTGCACTTTTCCGCTAATTTATCCGTGATCCCGTGAATAATATCACCTTTGCGATAATTGGCCGGATAGCCTTCAGCCGCCATGACAACACCTAAAGCAGGGCGATCATCCCAAGATGATATTTTACCCGCTAACTCTCCTTTTGCGCCGGCCAGACAGAGTGCTACCAAATCAGATTGTAAGCGCATCATGATGGGTTGGGTTTCTGGATCTCCAAATCGACAATTAAATTCAATAACTTTTGGGTTTCCCTGTTTATCTATCATTAATCCTGCATATAAAAAGCCTTGATATCGCCGCCCTTCAAGCGCCATACCTTGTACTGTAGGATAAATAATTTGATCCATTATACGCTGATGAACAATGTCTGTGACAACAGGAGCAGGAGAATATGCGCCCATGCCACCCGTATTTGGCCCGCTATCATTATTACCAACACGCTTATGATCTTGACTTGTTGCCATGGGAATGACATTTTCACCATCAACCATTACGATAAAACTAGCTTCTTCACCGTCAAGAAACTCTTCAATAACAATACGATGACCCGCCTGACCAAAGGCGTTACCGGCGAGCATGTCCAGAACAGCATTTTTTGCTTCTTCTAAGGTCATAGCAACAACGACCCCTTTACCTGCGGCTAGCCCATCCGCTTTAATAACAATCGGGGCGCCCATTTTGTCTAAGTAGGCGAGAGCGGGTTCAATTTCGGTAAAGTTCTGATAAGTGGCGGTTGGAATATGATGACGAGTAAGAAAATCTTTCGTAAAAGCTTTAGAGCCTTCTAACTGTGCTGCATTTTGACTAGGACCAAAGATCGTTAAACCGGCATCTTGAAAAGCATCAACTACACCGAGGATTAAGGGGATTTCTGGTCCAACGATCGTTAAACCAATATTATTATTTTTGGCAAAATCGACTAATCCAGCAATATCGGTTACTGCAATATTAATATTGGTTAGTTTTTTTTCTAATGCAGTGCCGGCATTACCGGGTGCAACATAAACCTTGTCAGCAAGAGGTGATTGTGCTGCTTTCCATGCTAAAGCATGCTCACGACCACCATTGCCAATAATTAAAATATTCATGCTATTGCTCTCTAAATTAGTGGCGGAAATGGCGCATATCAGTAAAAATCATCGCCATATCATGTTCATTAGCTGCAGCTATGATTTCATCGTCACGAATTGAACCACCCGGATGGATAACACAGGTTATGCCAGCTGCTGCGGCAGCATCAATACCATCTCGAAATGGAAAGAAAGCATCAGATGCCATTGCACATCCGACAAGTTCCAAACTTTCATCCTGTGCTTTTAATGCTGCAATTTTTGCTGAATAAACACGGCTCATTTGTCCAGCGCCAATACCGATTGTCATATTATTTTTGGCATAAACAATAGCATTGGATTTTACAAATTTGGCCACTTGCCAACAAAACAGCGCATTTTCTATCTCTTGTTCGCTTGGCTGACGCTTAGAAACAACACGCAAATCAGCTTTGGTAATTAAGCCTAGATCGCGATCTTGCACTAATAAACCGCCATTTACGCGTTTGAAATCTAAACTCGCAACTGCAAAATGCCATTGGCCACATGCCAGAACACGCACATTCGGCTTACTTGCAAGTATTGCTAGGGCAGCGTCACTGACAGTGGGGGCAATAATGACTTCAACAAATTGGCGCTCAAAAATTGTTTTAGCCGTATTTGCATCTAATTCACGATTAAATGCAATAATACCACCAAATGCTGAGGTAGGATCAGTTTTGAAAGCATGATCATAAGCGGTACAGATATCGTTACTGATTGCAACGCCGCAAGGATTAGCGTGTTTGACAATGACACATGCAGGTTTGGAAAAACTTTTTACGCACTCCAAGGCTGCATCAGTGTCAGCAATATTATTATAAGAAAGCGACTTACCTTGTAGCTGTCTTGCTGTAGAGACAGAGGCTTTGACTCTATTTTCTTCGATATAAAAAGCAGCAGCTTGATGACTATTTTCGCCGTAACGCATATCCTGCTGCTTAATAAAATTTAGGTTTAATGTACGAGGAAATTTACCTGAAGGCTGGTTCTCTGGGCCATAATAAGAAGGTACTAACTTACCAAAATAGTTAGCAATCATTCCATCATAAGCTGCGGTATGTTCAAAAGCTTTAACTGCCAAGTCAAAGCGAAACCTGTCAGTTAGCGAGTTTTGATGATTATCCATCTCTTGAATGATTTTGGGATAATCCAGACTATTAACTACAATAGCAACATCTTTATGATTTTTTGCGGCAGAACGGATCATGGCAGGTCCGCCAATATCAATGTTCTCAATAGCATTATCCAGCGTACAATCTGGCTTGGCAACAGTTTCAGCAAAAGGGTAAAGATTAACAACAACCATATCAATTGGCCTAATATGATGTTGTTGCATTATTTCATCATCTTGCCCGCGCCGGCCAAGAATACCGCCATGTACTTTTGGGTGAAGTGTCTTGACGCGGCCAGCCATCATTTCAGGCCATCCTGTATAATCAGAAACCTCTATAACCGTTAACCCGGCCGCTAGCAATAATTTAGCTGTACCGCCAGTAGAGATAAGTTCAACCTTACGTTGAGATAGAGCTTTGGCAAATTCAACAATACCTTCTTTGTCAGAAACACTCAGTAGAGCACGCTGAATAGGGCGGAGTTGTGACATGAAATAGATCCCTTGGAATAATAAAATGTTTTAACACATCGATTAAATTTTATGGCTATTTGCAATTACAAATGATATTCAAAAATAACAGATTTCAATTAAATATTTTTTGTTTCAAACGCAATTGTAACGCAAACGTTTGCGTATTTCGCTAAATTTTTATCATTTTATTTTTGTGGATAACTCTGTTAATAATTCGGTATAATATAACGCTTTGCTGTTTAATTAATCAATTGAACAAAATTATGCAAAATAAGCTTGCTAGCAATTTAAAACTCCCTATAATGCGCCCCCACTGAGTCAGGATAGAACGAATCAATTAAAGAGGATTTTATCGACTTAGGGTAAAGAAAAGTAGAAATAACTACTTGACTTTACAGGTGAAAAGCGTAATATACGCCACCTCGCGACCTGGGTCGCACGCTCTTTAACAATTAATCAGACAATCTGTGTGGGCACTCGCAAGACATCATCAAAAACTATTTGAAGATTAAGTCTTGAAGAGTGACAAAACAGTTAATTCATATATGAACTAATAAGCAGTAACGTGATTTTGGGCCACAGCGAAGGCGTTAAAACGTCGACAAAGCGGCAAAAAGAAGCGTTACGGCCAGTAAAACATTCTTTGAGCATCAAACTTTTAATTGAAGAGTTTGATCATGGCTCAGATTGAACGCTGGCGGCAGGCCTAACACATGCAAGTCGAGCGGCAGCGGGAGAAAGCTTGCTTTCTTGCCGGCGAGCGGCGGACGGGTGAGTAAGGTATGGGGATCTGGCCGAAGGCGGGGGATAACCACTGG
This sequence comes from Arsenophonus apicola, assembly GCF_020268605.1. Taxonomy (NCBI): domain Bacteria; kingdom Pseudomonadati; phylum Pseudomonadota; class Gammaproteobacteria; order Enterobacterales; family Morganellaceae; genus Arsenophonus; species Arsenophonus apicola. The sequence goes on along the minus strand of NZ_CP084222.1, from coordinate 3,078,897 downwards.
AAACGGTGGCTAATACCGCATAATCTCTAAGGAGCAAAGTGGGGGACCATTAGGCCTCACACCTTCGGATGAACCCATATGAGATTAGCTAGTAGGTGGGGTAAAGGCTCACCTAGGCGACGATCTCTAGCTGGTCTGAGAGGATGATCAGCCACACTGGGACTGAGACACGGCCCAGACTCCTACGGGAGGCAGCAGTGGGGAATATTGCACAATGGGCGCAAGCCTGATGCAGCCATGCCGCGTGTATGAAGAAGGCCTTCGGGTTGTAAAGTACTTTCAGTCGTGAGGAAGGTGTTAAGGTTAATATTCTTAGCAATTGACGTTAGCGACAGAAGAAGCACCGGCTAACTCCGTGCCAGCAGCCGCGGTAATACGGAGGGTGCGAGCGTTAATCGGAATTACTGGGCGTAAAGGGCACGCAGGCGGTTAATTAAGTTGGATGTGAAATCCCGGGCTTAACCTGGGAATGGCATTCAAGACTGGTTAGCTAGAGTCTTGTAGAGGGGGTAGAATTCCATGTGTAGCGGTGAAATGCGTAGAGATGTGGAGGAATACCGGTGGCGAAGGCGGCCCCTGGACAGAGACTGACGCTCATGTGCGAAAGCGTGGGAGCAAACAGGATTAGATACCCTGGTAGTCCACGCTGTAAACGATGTCGATTTGGAGGTTGTGGTCATGAACTGTGGCCTCCGGAGCTAACGCGTTAAATCGACCGCCTGGGGAGTACGGCCGCAAGGTTAAAACTCAAATGAATTGACGGGGGCCCGCACAAGCGGTGGAGCATGTGGTTTAATTCGATGCAACGCGAAGAACCTTACCTACTCTTGACATCCAGCGAAGCCTTTAGAGATAGAGGCGTGCCTTCGGGAGCGCTGAGACAGGTGCTGCATGGCTGTCGTCAGCTCGTGTTGTGAAATGTTGGGTTAAGTCCCGCAACGAGCGCAACCCTTATCCTTTGTTGCCAGCGATACGGTCGGGAACTCAAAGGAGACTGCCGGTGATAAACCGGAGGAAGGTGGGGATGACGTCAAGTCATCATGGCCCTTACGAGTAGGGCTACACACGTGCTACAATGGCGTATACAGAGAGAGGCGAGCCTGCGAGGGGAAGCGGAACTCAGAAAGTACGTCGAAGTCCGGATTGGAGTCTGCAACTCGACTCCATGAAGTCGGAATCGCTAGTAATCGCGGATCAGCATGTCGCGGTGAATACGTTCCCGGGCCTTGTACACACCGCCCGTCACACCATGGGAGTGGGTTGCAAAGAAGTAGGTAGCTTAACCTTCGGGATGGCGCTTACCACTTTGTGATTCATGACTGGGGTGAAGTCGTAACAAGGTAACCGTAGGGGAACCTGCGGTTGGATCACCTCCTTACCGAGATAGATGGAATGTGAGTGTTCACACAGATTGTCTGATGAAGATGAGAGTAAAGCCAATCTAAGATTGACTGAAGACCTTGTAGTCCCCTTCGTCTAGAGGCCTAGGACATCGCCCTTTCACGGCGGTAACAGGGGTTCAGAATCCCCTAGGGGACGCCACTTCGGTGATTAGAAAGGCCGCGCATGAACCGATGTGTGAAGCCGGTGCTTTACTTGATAATGATTAAGCCAATTCAACGAGTTGGTTTAACAATTATGCTCTTTAACAATCTGGAACAAGCTAAAAATTGAAACACACATTATTGAGAAAATAATGTGGAGAACTCTCAATACTCCAACGTGAAGTGTCATCACAGTCAGGAAGGCAGGCGTTATGAGCGAGCAGTCAGGAATTCGAGGCGGCCAGCGCGCAGCAAGCGCAGCGTACAAAAGTACGTGAGCATTGCGAGCACTACCCAACAAAGAATTACTGTACGCGCAGCCATAACCTATCAGAATGATAGTGAAATAAAGACACCTTCGGGTTGTGAGGTTAAGCGAATGAAGCGTACACGGTGGATGCCTAGGCAGTCAGAGGCGATGAAGGACGTGCTAATCTGCGAAAAGCGTCGGTAAGCTGATATGAAGCGTTATAGCCGGCGATGTCCGAATGGGGAAACCCAGTGCATTAATGCACTATCGTTTGATGAATACATAGTCAAACGAGGCGAACCGGGGGAACTGAAACATCTCAGTACCCCGAGGAAAAGAAATCAACCGAGATTCCCCCAGTAGCGGCGAGCGAACGGGGAGCAGCCCAGAGTCAGCATCGATATTAGCATCAGGAGAAGGGTCTGGAAAGGCGCGCAATAAAGGGTGATAGCCCCGTATCCGAAGATGTTAGTATGGTGAGCTCGAAGAGTAGGGCGGGACACGTGTTATCCTGTCTGAATATGGGGGGACCATCCTCCAAGGCTAAATACTCCTGACTGACCGATAGTGAACCAGTACCGTGAGGGAAAGGCGAAAAGAACCCCGGCGAGGGGAGTGAAAAAGAACCTGAAACCGTGTACGTACAAGCAGTGGGAGCCCCATCACTCAAGTGCCTCGGCAGTTGGGTGATGGCATACCATCACAATAACAGCGCAGGCTTTGCCAACAAGGTTGTTCGGTTTTTTCAAGCCGCAGCGCAGTGTACCTAAAAGTACACGAGCAGCGGAAGTTAAAAAAGCGGACAAGATTGGCCGCAAAGACAAGCGGGACATTTGAGGATGGGGTGACTGCGTACCTTTTGTATAATGGGTCAGCGACTTATATTCTGTAGCAAGGTTAACCGCATAGGGGAGCCGTAGGGAAACCGAGTCTTAACTGGGCGTCAAGTTGCAGGGTATAGACCCGAAACCCGGTGATCTAGCCATGGGCAGGTTGAAGGTTGGGTAACACTAACTGGAGGACCGAACCGACTAATGTTGAAAAATTAGCGGATGACTTGTGGCTGGGGGTGAAAGGCCAATCAAACCGGGAGATAGCTGGTTCTCCCCGAAAGCTATTTAGGTAGCGCCTCGTGAACTCATCTTCGGGGGTAGAGCACTGTTTCGGCTAGGGGGTCATCCCGACTTACCAACCCGATGCAAACTCCGAATACCGAAGAATGTAATCACGGGAGACACACGGCGGGTGCTAACGTCCGTCGTGAAGAGGGAAACAACCCAGACCGCCAGCTAAGGTCCCAAAGTCATGGTTAAGTGGGAAACGAAGTGGGAAGGCTTAGACAGCCAGGATGTTGGCTTAGAAGCAGCCATCATTTAAAGAAAGCGTAATAGCTCACTGGTCGAGTCGGCCTGCGCGGAAGATGTAACGGGGCTAAACCATGCACCGAAGCTGCGGCAGCGACAGCAATGTTGTTGGGTAGGGAGCGTTCTGTAAGCCGTCGAAGGTGGACTGAGAGGTCTGCTGGAGGTATCAGAAGTGCGAATGCTGACATAAGTAACGATAAAGCGGGTGAAAAACCCGCTCGCCGAAAGACCAAGGGTTCCTGTCCAACGTTAATCGGGGCAGGGTAAGTCGACCCCTAAGGCGAGGCTGAAAAGCGTAGTCGATGGGAAACGGGTTAATATTCCCGTACTAAGGGTGACTGCGAAGGGGGGACGGAGAAGGCTAGGCTATCCGGGCGACGGTTGTCCCGGTTTAAGCGTGTAGGTGGGTTATGCCGGCAAATCCGCATGACCAAGACACTGAGGCGTGATGACGAGCCACTAAGGTGGTGAAGTAGTTGATGCCCGGCTTCCAGGAAAAGCCTCTAAGCGATAGGTAACCATTAATCGTACCCCAAACCGACACAGGTGGTTAGGTAGAGAATACTCAGGCGCTTGAGAGAACTCGGGTGAAGGAACTAGGCAAAATGGTGCCGTAACTTCGGGAGAAGGCACGCTGGCGTTAGGTGAAGTGGTTCGCCCATGGAGCTGAAGCCAGTCGCAGATACCAGCTGGCTGCAACTGTTTATTAAAACACAGCACTGTGCAAACACGAAAGTGGACGTATACGGTGTGACGCCTGCCCGGTGCTGGAAGGTTAATTGATGGGGTAAGCCGTAAGGCGAAGCTCTTGATCGAAGCCCCAGTAAACGGCGGCCGTAACTATAACGGTCCTAAGGTAGCGAAATTCCTTGTCGGGTAAGTTCCGACCTGCACGAATGGCGTAATGATGGCCAGGCTGTCTCCACCCGAGACTCAGTGAAATTGAACTCGCTGTGAAGATGCAGTGTACCCGCGGCAAGACGGAAAGACCCCGTGAACCTTTACTATAGCTTGACACTGAACATTGAGCCTTGATGTGTAGGATAGGTGGGAGGCTTTGAAGTGTGGACGCCAGTTCGCATGGAGCCGACGTTGAAATACCACCCTTTAATGTTTGATGTTCTAACTTGGGCCCGTAATCCGGGCTGAGGACAGTGTCTGGTGGGTAGTTTGACTGGGGCGGTCTCCTCCCAAAGAGTAACGGAGGAGCACGAAGGTTGGCTAATCACGGTCGGACATCGTGAGGTTAGTGCAAAGGCATAAGCCAGCTTGACTGCGAGCGTGACGGCGCGAGCAGGTACGAAAGTAGGTCTTAGTGATCCGGTGGTTCTGAATGGAAGGGCCATCGCTCAACGGATAAAAGGTACTCCGGGGATAACAGGCTGATACCGCCCAAGAGTTCATATCGACGGCGGTGTTTGGCACCTCGATGTCGGCTCATCACATCCTGGGGCTGAAGTAGGTCCCAAGGGTATGGCTGTTCGCCATTTAAAGTGGTACGCGAGCTGGGTTTAGAACGTCGTGAGACAGTTCGGTCCCTATCTGTCGTGGGCGAAGGAAGATTGAGGGGGGCTGCTCCTAGTACGAGAGGACCGGAGTGGACGCACCACTGGTGTACAGGTTGTCATGCCAATGGCATCGCCTGGTAGCTAAGTGCGGAAGAGATAACCGCTGAAAGCATCTAAGCGGGAAACTTGCCTCAAGATGAGTCTTCCCTGACAGTAATGTCCTATAAGGGGTGTTCGAGACGAGGACGTAGATAGGCTGGGTGTGTAAGCGTAGCGATACGTTGAGCTAACCAGTACTAATGACCCGAGAGGCTTAACCTGACAACACCGAAGGTGTTTTGAGAAGAGAGAAGAGATTTTAGCTTGTTCAGAGATTGGTGCCTGTAAGCGGTTACGGCGCTAGAAGTCAACGGGCGAGATGGCCTGCGCATAGCGAGAGGCAGCCGAGATGAGCGCCCGAGGCAGTAGCGTAACGAAACAGGATAGCGAAAAAAGAATTTGTCTGGCGGTAATAGCGCGGTGGTGCCACCTGATCCCATGCCGAACTCAGAAGTGAAATGCCGTAGCGCCGATGGTAGTGTGGGGTCTCCCCATGTGAGAGTAGGGAGCTGCCAGACGTTAATTATGTTTAAAAAGCCACCTAAGGGTGGCTTTTTGACGTTTTATTGTTTGATTTTATAACTCTTATCTATTCTCTATATATCTATAGTAATAGACTATATAATTACTATATATGAATTGAGTTTTGATATATGCATTCTGATAATCATGGTAAATTAAAAAATTATAATACTTTTGGTCTTGATGCCAAGGCGAAAGCAATATACTCAGCTACTTCAGTAGAAGAATTGCTTATGTTATGGAAAAATGCCCGACTGAAAGAGTGGCCTGTTTTATTATTGGGCGGCGGGAGCAATATTCTCTTTATTAATGACTTTGATGGCCTAGTCATTTTAAATCAAATTACCTCACTGATGATAACTGAATCATCCCACGAATGGTTTATTCATGTTGGCGCAGGAAATAATTGGCATCAATTGGTTAAAGAACTTATAAAAAATGGTATTTACGGATTGGAAAATATGGCGTTAATACCAGGATCGGTAGGGGCTGCGCCTATACAAAATATCGGTGCTTATGGCATCGAATTTAAAGACGTATGTCACTATGTCGATATTGTTGATCTAAATAATGGTAAACAATATCGTTTAGATACTGCTGAATGTCAATTCGGTTACCGAGATAGTATTTTTAAGCATAAATATCGTGACAATTTTGCTATCGTTTCAGTGGGTTTAAAACTTAATAAACGATGGAAACCCATATTAACATATGCAGGTTTGACTTCTTTGGCTGCACAGACAGTGACAGCGGAAACAATCTTTGATGCTGTTTGTAAAATACGGCAAAGTAAGCTACCTGATCCATTTTTAGTAGGAAATGCGGGTAGTTTTTTTAAAAATCCCGTTATTTCTAGTACGGCAGCAAATGAAATAAAGGCGCGTTATCGTCAATGTCCAGAATATCCGCAAACCGATGGTACAGTAAAGCTTGCTGCTGGATGGCTAATTGATCAATGTGATCTAAAGGGTTTTCAATGTGGTGGTGCAGCGGTACATAGTGATCAGGCATTGGTTTTAATTAATAAAAATAATGCGACCGGAAAAGATATTGTAGATTTAGCCCGTTATATCCAGAAAAAAGTTATAGAGAAATTTGCTATTACACTAGAACCAGAAGTACGTTTTATTGGTAAATATGGAGAAGTAAACGCTATGGATACTATTTCATGAAAGATGTAACTATTCCTTTAAAACTCATCAAAATACTTTCTGATGGTAGTATACATTCAGGCGAGCAATTAGGTGAATTACTTGGCATGACGCGAGCTGGTATTAATAAGCATATTCATACACTTCGTAAATGGGGAATTGAGGTTAATACTATTACTAGTAAGGGTTATCAACTTACTAAAAAAATGGATTTGTTAGACTACGAACGAATTTATGGTTTAGTAAGACGTGGAAATATAATTGTAAAACCGGTTATTAATTCTACTAATCAATATCTACTTGAGCGTATTGATCAATTAAGTTCTGGTGATGTTTGTGTTGCCGAATATCAAACAGCTGGTAGAGGTCGACGCGGTCGATATTGGGCTTCTCCCTTCGGTTGTAATCTTTATTTATCATTATACTGGCATTTACACCAAGGTCCAGCTGCCGCTATGGGACTAAGTTTAGTTGCGGGAATTGTAATAGCTGAAACCCTTAATAAATTGAGCGGTAGTAATATAAAAGTTAAATGGCCTAATGATCTTTATCTTAATGAAAAAAAGCTTGCTGGTATTTTAATTGAAATGATAGGTAAAACTGGCGATGCGGCGCATATTGTGATTGGTATTGGGCTCAATATTGCAATGAGTTGCAATTATGAAACAAATATTAATCAAGGATGGATTAATCTTGAGCAGGCTGGTATTCAAATAGAAAGAAATGTGATTGCAGGTCAGATTATTTTGGCATTACGCCATGAATTAGTGCAATTTGAGAAATATGGTCTTGTTCCTTTTATTAAACGTTGGCTGGCGTTGGATAATTTTTTACATAAAAAAGTAAAGTTGCATATTGGTGATCAGCTTGAGGTCGGTATCGTGAAAGGAATTAATGAACACGGCGCAATTTTGTTAGAACAAAATGGTGAAATTGTTTCCTATATAGGTGGTGAAATTTCATTACGGCCGGATAATTAGCTCAATTGAGTCGAAGTTAATTATCGACCCAATGTTTGAAATTATTTTCTTAATCTAACATTTGTAATTGAATGATTAGAGCCTTTAGTCATGATCAAACTGGCTCTTTCTTTGGTTGGTATTATATTCTCTTCCAAATTTATTTTATTAATTTCTTCCCATATTGTTTTAGCCGTTTTGATCGCCTCTTCTTGCTCTAATTTAGAATAATGGTAAAAATAGGCGTGAGGATCGGAGAAGGCGCCTTGGCAGAATTTTAAAAATCGACTGATATACCATTTTTTTAATAAATTTTCTGGGGCATCAACATAAATGGAAAAATCGACAAAGTCAGATACGAAAACATGATGCGGATCATGCGGATAATCCATACCGCTTTGCAAAACATTCAAACCTTCTAAAATAAGAATGTCAGGCTGTTCAATCACTTGTTTTTTTCCGGGAACAATATCGTAAGTAAAATGGGAATATACCGGGGCAGTGACTTGCTTAACCCCAGATTTGATGTCAGAAACAAATTTTACCAAACGATGCATATCATAGGATTGCGGAAACCCCTTTTTTTTCATTATCCCACGTTCGTTTAAAATCCGATTAGGGTATAAAAAACCATCTGTGGTAATAAGATCAACTTTACGATGTTCAGGCCAACGACTTAATAAAGTTTGTAATAGGCGGGCTGTGGTACTTTTACCAACCGCAACACTGCCTGCAATACCGATGACATAAGGTACTTTAGTACCATTAGTACCTAAGAACTGTTCTAAAACAGTTTGTCTACGTAAATTTGAACTGATATAAAAGTTAAGCAGTCGTGAAATAGGAAGATAAATTTTATTAACTTCATCCATTGAAATTTCATCATTAATACCCTTTAGTTCCAGCAGTTCTTCATCCGTTAGTAGTTCTAATGGAACTGAATCACGTAATGTCGCCCACTGTTCACGATCAAATTCTAAATAAGGTGTTATTGAAAAGTTTTGTTGTTGTTTCATAAGTCAACATTTACCTGTGTACAGGTTGTCATAATCATTCATAACCGATAAAAAATAGATTGCATAATAACGATTGAATATCTTTAGGCGTAGAGTTTTTTCTGTTTTTTTGTATCAAATAAATAATTGATCACAATTTATCCGTTTTTTATTTTTAGTAATAAAATAATATTGTATGATTTACGATACTTTTTATTAGTGAGAAAAATTTGATGTCGTTTTTCACTAGAGTAAATAGTAAATAAAAAATTTAGCACTGTTGAGTATTTAAACATTTACTATAGAAAAAAACAGCAAAAATGGCTAAAGTGAATACTTTATAAGCAAAAAAACAATTTTTTTAATTTTTTTGTTGCAACATGCTCGTTCTCTACCTAGAATGCGCAGCACCTGATGCCGGCATAGCTCAGTTGGTAGAGCAACTGACTTGTAATCAGTAGGTCCCGAGTTCGACTCTTGGTGCCGGCACCATTAAAAATTTGGATATAAGTAAAAGGTGGGATTCCCGAGCGGCCAAAGGGAGCAGACTGTAAATCTGCCGTCACAGACTTCGAAGGTTCGAATCCTTCTCCCACCACCATAAAGTTTGATCTTAAGTGTTCAGCTTAAAATGCTACCTCATGCAAAATACTTAAGATAAAATTTGCAGCTGATTAAAGTCAGGTAGCCGAGTTCATCGCGGGCATCGTATAATGGCTATTACCTCAGCCTTCCAAGCTGATGATGCGGGTTCGATTCCCGCTGCCCGCTCCAAGATGTGCTGATATAGCTCAGTTGGTAGAGCACACCCTTGGTAAGGGTGAGGTCGGCAGTTCGAATCTGCCTATCAGCACCACTCCTAGAAAGTGTTCTTAATTGTTCCCTGATTTTTTTCCTGCGATAAAACAAGCAACGAATATATGATTTTCACTGCTTGGTTAATGTGGTGTAACCACCGATTCCGTGTCTTAGAGGGACAATCTAATGTCTAAAGAAAAATTTGAACGTAAAAAACCGCACGTTAACGTTGGTACAATCGGCCACGTTGACCATGGTAAAACAACTTTAACCGCAGCAATCACTACCGTATTAGCGAAAAAATATGGTGGAAGTGCGCGAGCATTTGATCAAATAGATAATGCACCAGAAGAAAAAGCGCGCGGGATCACCATTTCTACTTCTCACGTAGAATACGATACCCCTAGCCGCCATTATGCCCACGTAGATTGCCCAGGCCACGCAGATTATGTAAAAAACATGATCACCGGTGCGGCACAGATGGACGGTGCAATTTTAGTGGTAGCAGCAACCGATGGCCCAATGCCACAAACACGTGAGCATATCCTATTAGGCCGCCAGGTAGGAGTTCCTTATATCATCGTTTTCCTAAACAAATGTGACATGGTTGATGATGAAGAGTTGCTGGAACTGGTTGAAATGGAAGTACGTGAGTTGCTTTCTCAGTATGATTTCCCAGGAGATGACACGCCGGTAATCAGAGGTTCAGCGTTGAAAGCGCTGGAAGGCGTTGCAGAGTGGGAAGAGAAAATTATTGAGTTAGCCGATGCGTTGGATAGCTATATTCCAGAGCCAGAGCGTGCGATAGATAAGCCATTCTTGTTGCCAATTGAAGATGTGTTTTCAATCTCAGGCCGTGGAACGGTAGTAACAGGTCGAGTAGAGCGTGGTATAGTAAAAGTTGGTGAAGAAGTCGAAATAGTAGGGATTAAAGAGACGACGAAAACTACGTGTACGGGCGTAGAAATGTTCCGCAAACTGTTGGACGAAGGACGTGCAGGAGAGAACGTAGGTGTATTATTACGTGGTACAAAGCGTGAAGATGTAGAGCGAGGTCAAGTATTGACCAAACCAGGTTCAATCAAACCGCATACTCAATTTGAATCAGAAGTCTATATTTTGAGCAAAGATGAGGGCGGACGCCACACGCCATTCTTTAAAGGTTATCGTCCCCAGTTTTATTTTAGAACGACGGATGTCACGGGCACAATCGAATTGCCAGAAGGCGTGGAGATGGTAATGCCAGGCGATAATATCAACATGAAAGTGACGTTGATAGCGCCAATCGCGATGGATGAAGGGTTGCGTTTTGCGATCCGAGAAGGCGGTCGTACAGTTGGTGCGGGTGTCGTGGCTAAAATTATTGCTTAATTAGATATTAAATTTGAAAAAAGAGGCGAAAGCCTCTTTTTTTATGTAGGCTATAAAATTTTTACCGATACACATAATTCTATGTGTATATAATTTAAACCAACATCTAAATATTGAAATGAAAATTATTATCATTTAATATTAGCGCGGGATTGTAATTTACCGGTATGAAAATGTATATCTGTCTATGTAATCGAATTAGTGATAAAACAATAAAAACTTTAGTTCGGGATAATCGCATAACTTCCATTAGTGGATTAAAGAAGTGTGTATCTATTGGTAGTCATTGTGGGAAATGCCTAGCTCAAGCAACTGAGCTAATTAAAACTGAACAAATAAAATTAGCTGCTGTTACTGAAATTGAAACAGTGCAATGAATTAATAGAATAAATTTAAATGTTATAAAAAACCTTTCTAGCTGTAATCAATAAATTACTTGTCATTTTTTCAATAAAATATTTTTCTATTCTGTTCGTCTAACAATTTCTATCTACACTTTAGATACTGGAAGTGGAGGAAAAAAATGAAAGGCGATAAAAAAATGATCACCCATTTAAATAAATTATTGGGTAATGAGCTTGTTGCAATCAATCAATATTTTTTACATGCCCGTATGTTTAAAAATTGGGGTTTAGTACGTCTTAACGATATTGAATATGAAGAATCTATCGATGAGATGAAACATGCTGATAAATATATCGAAAGGATCCTCTTTCTTGAAGGGATACCTAATTTGCAGGATTTAGGTAAATTAAATATTGGTGAGAATGTAGAAGAAATGCTTAAATCTGATTTACAGCTTGAACTGGATGGAGCGAAAGATTTGCGTTCAGCAATTACTTATGCAGATTCAGTTGGTGATTATGTTAGTCGTGATTTAATGATTGAAATACTAACCGATGAAGAAAATCATATTGATTGGCTGGAAACGCAATTGAGTTTGATAGCAAGTATAGGCCTAAAAAATTACTTACAGTCTCAGCTCCGAGAAGAGAAATGATTTAACAGGTATTTATTTTTTTATTTATTAAGATATCTCACAAATATTATTGCATAAGATTTTTATATATAAATTTTATGCAATTTTTTTTATCTATGGCTTGCTCTTATTTTGAAATTACGTATAATGCACGGGCTCTTTAATTTAGGGGCCTGGTCGTAAAAGCTAGCAAGCAGTAAAACTGCGTTAAAAACAATACCTCCGATTTGGAGGTTATTATGAGAACGATTACACTCCCCTATCAATCGAAATGGGTGCGAGGAGTAATTTTTTACGTTTATAAAATAGTTGGAGCTCTGGTCTCATGCAGAACCAAAGAATCCGTATCCGCCTGAAAGCCTTTGATCATCGTTTAATTGATCAATCAACTGCGGAAATCGTTGAAACTGCTAAGCGCACTGGCGCTCAAGTACGTGGTCCGATCCCGTTACCTACACGTAAAGAACGTTTTACCGTTCTGATTTCGCCGCATGTTAATAAAGATGCACGTGATCAGTACGAAATTCGTACTCATAAGCGTCTGGTTGACATCGTTGAGCCAACTGAAAAAACCGTTGATGCTCTGATGCGTCTGGATCTGGCTGCCGGTGTAGATGTGCAGATCAGCCTGGGTTAATCAGGTCGTTGCGCGATTGAGAGGTTGAAACAATGTTTGGTTTAGTCGGGAAGAAAGTAGGAATGACGCGTATCTTCACTGAAGATGGTGTTTCTATTCCTGTAACTGTTATCGAAATAGAAAATAACCGAGTGACTCAGGTTAAGAGCCTGGAAACCGATGGTTATAATGCAATTCAGGTTACTACGGGTAGCAAAAAAGCAAACCGTGTAAAAAAACCTGAAGCTGGGCATTTTGCTAAAGCTGGTGTTGAAGCTGGTCGTATCCTACGTGAATTTCGTTTGAGTGAAAATGAAGAATTTACCGTAGGTCAAAGCATTAGTGTTGAAATTTTTGCTGACGTCAAGAAAGTCGACGTTACTGGTACCTCTAAAGGTAAGGGTTTTGCTGGTACGGTTAAACGCTGGAATTTTCGCACTCAGGACGCTACTCATGGTAACTCCTTGTCACACCGTGTTCCGGGTTCTATTGGACAAAACCAAACGCCGGGTAAGGTATTTAAAGGCAAGAAAATGGCAGGCCAATTGGGTAATGAACGTGTAACTGTTCAAAGTCTGGATGTAGTACGCGTTGACGCTGAGCGTAATCTGCTGTTGGTCAAGGGTGCTGTTCCAGGTGCGACTGGTAGCAACCTGATTGTAAAACCAGCTGTTAAGGCATAACGTCGAGGAGATAGGAATGGAATTGGTAATGAAAGACGCGCAAAGCGCGCTGACTGTTTCCGAAACTACCTTCGGGCGTGATTTCAATGAAGCGCTTGTGCATCAAGTAGTTGTTGCGTATGCAGCTGGTGCTCGTCAAGGTACTCGTGCTCAGAAAACTCGTGCTGAGGTTTCAGGTTCTGGTAAAAAACCATGGCGTCAGAAAGGCACTGGTCGTGCACGTGCTGGTTCAGTTAAGAGCCCAATTTGGCGCTCTGGTGGTGTCACTTTCGCAGCGAGACCACAGGACCACAGTCAAAAAGTAAATAAAAAGATGTACCGCGGTGCTTTGAAAAGCATCTTGTCCGAATTGGTACGTCAGGATCGTCTAATAGTTGTCGAAAAATTTGCTCTGGAAGCACCAAAAACTAAGCTTCTCGTGCAAAAATTAAAGGAAATGGCTCTGGATGACGTATTGATCGTCACGAATGAGGTTGATGAAAACTTGTTTTTAGCAGCTCGTAACTTATACAAAGTTGATGTTCGTGATGCAATAGGTATCGATCCTGTTAGTCTAATTGCCTTCGACAAAGTAGTTATGACGGCTGACGCTGTGAAGCAAATTGAGGAGATGCTAGCATGATCCGTGAAGAACGTCTGCTAAAAGTACTACGTGCACCGCATGTCTCTGAAAAAGCTTCTACAGCGATGGAAAAAAGTAACACCATCGTGCTTAAAGTTGCGAAAGATGCAACTAAAGCAGAGATTAAGGCTGCCGTACAAAAACTGTTCGAAGTTGAAGTCAAAGGTGTAAATACACTACTGGTTAAAGGCAAAACCAAACGCCACGGTCAGCGAATTGGTCGTCGTAGCGACTGGAAAAAAGCTTACGTCACTCTGAAAGAAGGCCAGAATCTGGACTTCATCGGTGGTGCAGAGTAAGTCGGAGGAGTAAAGAACAATGGCAGTTGTTAAATGTAAACCTACGTCTCCGGGCCGTCGCCACGTATTTAAAGTGGTTAACCCTGAGCTGCATAAGGGCAAACCTTATGCCCCGTTGCTAGAAAAAAGCAATAAAACCGGTGGACGTAACAATAATGGTCGTATTACTACGCGTCATATTGGTGGTGGTCACAAGCAGCATTATCGTCTGATTGACTTTAAACGTAATAAAGATGGTATCGCTGCTACTGTTGAACGTCTGGAATATGATCCAAACCGTTCTGCGAATATTGCATTAGTTCTCTATAAAGATGGAGAACGCCGTTATATTCTGGCACCAAAAGGCTTAAAAGCTGGTGACCAAATTCAGTCTGGTGTAGATGCAGCAATTAAAACAGGTAATGCTTTACCTATGCGTAATATTCCTGTCGGTTCAACAGTTCATAATGTTGAGCTTAAGCCAGGTAAAGGCGGTCAGTTGGCTCGTTCAGCTGGTGCTTATGTGCAAATCGTTGCACGTGATGGTAGTTATGTAACTATCCGTCTACGTTCTGGCGAAATGCGTAAAGTACTTTCTGATTGCCGTGCAACATTAGGTGAAGTTGGTAATGCGGAGCATATGCTACGTGTTCTGGGTAAAGCTGGTGCTAGCCGCTGGCGTGGAATTCGCCCTACCGTTCGTGGTACAGCGATGAACCCAGTAGACCATCCACATGGTGGTGGTGAAGGTCGTAACTTTGGTAAACACCCAGTAACACCTTGGGGCGTTCAAACCAAAGGTAAGAAGACCCGTAGCAATAAGCGTACTGATAAATATATCGTACGTCACCGTTCTAAAAAATAATTAGAGGATAAACCATGCCACGTTCTCTCAAGAAAGGTCCTTTTATTGACCTGCACTTGCTGAAGAAGGTAGAGAAAGCGGTGGAAAGCGGAGACAAAAAGCCTCTCAAGACTTGGTCCCGTCGTTCAACGATCTTTCCTAACATGATCGGTTTGACCATCGCTGTCCATAATGGTCGTCAGCATGTTCCAGTTTATGTTACCGACGAAATGGTTGGGCATAAATTGGGTGAATTCGCGCCGACCCGTACTTATCGCGGCCATGCGGCCGATAAAAAGGCCAAGAAACGTTAAGGTAGGAGGAAGAGATGGAAACTATCGCTATGCATCGCCACGCTCGTTCTTCTGCTCAGAAGGTTCGTTTAGTGGCTGATCTGATTCGCGGTAAGAAAGTGTCGCAAGCTCTAGAAATTCTGAACTATACCAACAAGAAAGCTGCTGGTTTAGTGAAGAAAGTACTTGAGTCTGCTATCGCTAACGCCGAGCACAACGATGGTGCTGATATTGATGACTTAAAAGTTACGAAAATTTTCGTTAACGAAGGTCCAACTATGAAACGCATCATGCCTCGCGCGAAAGGCCGTGCAGATCGTATTTTGAAGCGCACCAGCCACATTACTGTGGTTGTGTCCGATCGCTGAGACTCTGGAGACTAGCAATGGGTCAGAAAGTACATCCTAATGGTATTCGCCTGGGTATTGTCAAACCTTGGAACTCTACTTGGTATGCGAATACAAAAGAATTCGCTGACAACCTAGACAGCGATTTTAAAGTACGCCAGTATTTGAATAAAGAACTGGCAAAGGCATCTATTTCACGTATCGTTATCGAACGTCCTGCGAAGAGCATCCGTGTAACTATTCACACTGCTCGTCCTGGTATCGTTATTGGTAAAAAAGGTGAAGATGTCGAGAAACTGCGTAAGACAGTAGCAGATATTGCTGGTGTTCCTGCGCAAATCAATATTGCTGAAGTACGTAAGCCTGAACTGGATGCTAAATTAGTTGCTGATAGTATCGCTTCACAGCTGGAACGTCGTGTTATGTTCCGTCGAGCTATGAAACGTGCAGTACAAAATGCTATGCGTCTAGGTGCAAAAGGTATAAAAGTGGAAGTCAGTGGTCGTTTAGGCGGCGCTGAAATTGCACGTACTGAGTGGTATCGTGAAGGCCGTGTGCCATTGCACACCTTGCGTGCTGATATCGATTATAACACTGCAGAAGCGCACACCACTTATGGTGTACTCGGCGTTAAGGTATGGATCTTCAAAGGTGAGATTCTAGGTGGTATGGCTGCTGTTGAACAGGTTGAAAAACCGACAGTTCAACCTAAAAAGCAGCAGCGTAAAGGCCGCAAGGAGAGTCGCTGATGTTACAACCAAAGCGTACGAAATTCCGTAAAATGCATAAAGGTCGCAATCGCGGTCTGGCTGCGGGTACGGATGTTAGCTTCGGCACTTTCGGTCTGAAGGCAGTAGGTCGTGGACGTCTGACTGCACGTCAGATTGAAGCGGCACGTCGTGCCATGACCCGTGCAGTTAAGCGTCAGGGTAAAATCTGGATCCGTGTGTTCCCAGATAAACCTATTACTGAAAAGCCACTTGAAGTGCGTATGGGTAAAGGTAAAGGTAACGTAGAGTATTGGGTTGCCTTGATCCAACCTGGCAAAGTTCTTTATGAAATGGACGGTGTTCCAGAAGAGCTAGCTCGTGAAGCATTCAAGTTGGCAGCAGCAAAACTGCCTATCAAAACCACCTTTGTAACTAAGACGGTGATGTAATGAAAGCAAAAGAGCTGCGCGAAAAAAGCGTTGAAGAGTTGAACACTGAACTGCTTAATCTGCTACGTGAGCAATTTAACTTGAGTATGCAGGCAGCAAGTGGCCAACTGCAACAGTCTCACCTGTTGAAACAAGTACGTCGTGATATTGCACGCGTTAAGACTTTATTGACTGAAAAGGCGGGTGCGTAATGAGCGATAAAATCCGTACTTTGCAAGGTCGTGTAACTAGCGATAAGATGGAGAAATCTATTGTCGTTGCTATTGAGCGTATGGTAAAACATCCTTTATATGGTAAGTTTATCCGTCGTACGACCAAATTGCATGTACATGACGAGAACAATGAATGTGGTATCGGTGATCTAGTGGAAATCCGTGAAACCCGCCCACTGTCCAAAACAAAGTCATGGACACTTGTTCGCGTTGTAGAAAAAGCTGTTCTGTAATAGGATAGCCATTTCATAATAGAATAAGCGGCTCTTAACAAAGCGGCCGTTTATTTTTTCTGTCCATATTGATGATGTGGTGTTATAATGCTGCGCCCTCATATATGGGTAATTGTACTGCCTCTTCAATTTATATAGGAAGCGGCTTAGTTGTAGTTGACATTTAGCGGAGCACTAAAATGATCCAAGAACAGACTATGCTGAACGTAGCCGACAACTCCGGCGCACGTCGCGTAATGTGTATCAAGGTTCTAGGTGGCTCGCACCGTCGCTACGCAGATGTAGGTGATATCATCAAAATTACTGTTAAAGAAGCAATTCCACGCGGTAAAGTAAAAAAAGGTGATGTCCTGAAAGCGGTAGTGGTGCGCACCAAGAAGGGTGTTCGTCGCCCTGACGGTTCTGTCATTCGCTTCGATGGCAATGCTTGTGTGTTGTTAAACAATACAAGTGAGCAAGTTATCGGTACGCGTATTTTTGGGCCGGTAACTCGTGAACTTCGTACTGAGAAGTTTATGAAAATTATCTCTCTGGCACCAGAAGTACTCTAAGGAGCGGGCACAATGGCAGCGAAAATCCGTCGTGATGACGAAGTTATCGTGTTGGCTGGCAAAGATAAAGGCAAGCGCGGTAAAGTAAAACAGGTTCTTTCTTCTGGTAAAGTCATTGTTGAAGGGATTAATCTGGTTAAAAAACATCAGAAGCCTGTCCCGGCTCTGAATCAACCAGGTGGCATCGTCGAAAAAGAAGCAGCAATTGATGTTTCTAACGTTGCAATCTTTAATGTGACAACTGGCAAGGCTGACCGAGTAGGTTTTAGAATTGAAGATGGCAAAAAAGTGCGTTTCTTCAAATCTAATAGTGAAACTATTAAGTAATTTTTGGAGTATACGATGGCGAAACTGCATGATTACTACAAAGACGAGGTAGTCCAAAAGCTGATGACTCAGTTTGGCTACAATTCTGTCATGCAAGTCCCTCGGGTCGAGAAGATCACCCTGAACATGGGTGTTGGTGAAGCTGTTGCTGATAAAAAGCTGCTTGATAATGCAGCTGCTGATTTAGCGGCAATAACAGGACAAAAACCATTTATCACCAAAGCGCGCAAATCTGTTGCAGGCTTCAAAATCCGTCAGGGCTATCCAATCGGCTGTAAAGTGACCCTGCGTGGCGAACGTATGTGGGAATTCTTTGAGCGTCTGATTTTTATTGCTGTACCACGTATTCGTGATTTCCGTGGTTTATCCACAAAATCATTTGATGGTCGCGGTAACTACAGCATGGGTGTACGTGAACAAATCATCTTTCCTGAAATCGATTATGATAAAGTGGATCGTGTACGTGGTTTAGATATTACTATCACCACGACTGCGAAATCAGATGATGAAGGTCTTGCACTGTTGATGGCGTTTAACTTTCCGTTCCGTAAGTAAGGCAGGGTATTCATGGCTAAACAATCAATGAAAGCACGTGATGTGAAACGTGCAAAATTAGCTGAAAAATTCTTTGCAAAGCGCACAAAATTGAAAGCTATTATTTCTGATGTGAATACATCTGATGAAGATCGTTGGAATGCTGTTCTTAAGCTGCAAACGCTGCCACGTGATTCCAGCCCTTCTCGTCGACGCAACCGCTGTCGTCAAACTGGGCGTCCGCATGGTTTTCTGCGGAAATTTGGTCTAAGCCGTATTAAAGTCCGTGAATCCGCTATGCGCGGTGAAATCCCGGGTCTTAAAAAGGCTAGCTGGTAATTATCACCAATTGAATCACGGGAGTAAAGACAGATGAGCATGCAAGATCCCATCGCGGATATGCTAACCCGTATCCGTAACGGTCAGGCCGCTAATAAAGCTGCGGTCAACATGCCTTCCGCTAAGCTAAAAGTGGCGATTGCTACAGTGCTTAAGGAAGAAGGTTATATCGAAGATTATAAAATTGAAGGCGACATCAAGCCAACATTGGAAATTACATTGAAATATTTCCAAGGTAAGGCTGTTGTAGAAAGCATTCAGCGTGTAAGCCGCCCAAGTTTGCGCATCTATAAGAAAAAAGATGAGCTACCACAGGTTATGGCTGGTTTAGGCATTGCTATTATTTCTACTTCTAAAGGTGTCATGACTGATCGTGCAGCTCGCCAAGCAGGTTTAGGTGGCGAAATTCTCTGCTACGTAGCTTAATTCGGGAGGAAAGAATGTCTCGTGTGGCAAAAGCACCTGTCGTCATTCCTGCCGGCGTAGAAGTTAAACTTAACGGTCAGGATATAGCGATTAAAGGTAAAAATGGCGAGCTTACTCGTACAATCCATAAAGCTGTTGAAGTCAAACATGCTGATAATCAATTAACGTTTGCACCTCGCGAAGGTTTTGCTGATGCATGGGCACAAGCGGGTACAGCGCGTTCTTTATTGAATGCAATGGTTATTGGTGTTACCGAAGGCTTCACTAAGAAACTTCAGCTGGTTGGTGTCGGTTATCGTGCAGCTATTAAAGGCAATAGTGTAAGTTTGTCTTTAGGTTTCTCTCATCCGGTTGAGCATGTGCTGCCAGCAGGTATTACTGCAAAATGTCCTTCACAGACTGAAATTGTGTTGGAAGGTGCAGATAAACAGGCAATTGGGCAAGTTGCAGCAGAATTGCGTGCTTACCGTCGTCCTGAACCTTATAAAGGTAAAGGTGTTCGTTACGCCGATGAAATCGTGCGTACTAAAGAGGCTAAGAAGAAGTAAGGTAACACTATGGATAAGAAAGTAGCTCGTATCCGTCGTGCGACCCGCGCACGCCGCAAACTCCATGAACTGGGTGCAACGCGCTTGGTGGTACACCGTACCCCTCGTCATATTTATGCGCAGGTTATTGCACCAAACGGTTCTGAAACTTTGGTGGTTGCTTCTACTATAGAAAAAGCTATCAATGAGCAAGTAAAATACACAGGAAACAAAGAAGCCGCAGCAGTAGTTGGTAAAATAATTGCTGAGCGCGCGTTGGAAAAAGGCATCAAAGAAGTTGCTTTTGACCGCTCTGGTTTCCAATATCATGGTCGAGTCCAGGCACTGGCAGATGCTGCCCGTGAAGCTGGCCTTCAGTTCTAAGGTAGAGGTGTAAGATGGCTCACATCGAAAAACAAGCTGGCGAACTGCAGGAAAAGCTGATCGCGGTAAATCGTGTAGCTAAAACTGTTAAAGGTGGCCGTATTTTTAGTTTTACTGCACTAACTGTTGTTGGTGATGGTAACGGTCGTGTTGGTTTTGGCTATGGTAAAGCACGCGAAGTTCCGGCAGCAATCCAGAAAGCGATGGAAAAAGCCCGTCGCAACATGAAAAACGTCGCTCTCAATAATGGTACTTTGTATCATCCAGTAAAAGGTGCTCACACAGGCTCTCGCGTGTTTATGCAACCTGCTCATGAAGGTACGGGTATTATCGCAGGCGGTGCAATGCGCGCTGTATTGGAAGTTGCCGGTGTTCATAACGTACTGGCTAAAACCTATGGTTCCACGAACCCAATTAATGTTGTTCGTGCAACACTGGATGCTTTAGACAGTATGAAGTCTCCAGAAATGGTCGCAGCTAAGCGTGGTAAATCCGTCGAAGAAATTCTGGGGTAATGGACCATGGCTAAGACTATTAAAATTACACAAGTTCGCAGTTCTATTGGTCGTTTGCCAAAGCATAAGGCAACATTGACTGGTTTAGGTCTGCGTCGTATCGGTCATACTGTAGAACGTGAAGATACACCAGCGATCCGCGGCATGATCAATTTGGTTTCCTACATGGTTAAAGTTGAGGAGTAACAGATGCGCTTAAATACTCTGTCTCCAGCTGAAGGTGCTAAACATGCACCTAAACGCGTAGGTCGCGGTATTGGTTCCGGTTTAGGTAAAACGGGCGGACGTGGTCATAAAGGTCAGAAGTCTCGTTCTGGCGGTGGCGTACGTCGTGGTTTTGAAGGCGGTCAAATGCCTTTATATCGTCGTTTACCAAAATTTGGTTTTACTTCACGTAAAGCAATGATCTCTGCAGAAGTTCGTTTGTCAGACTTTGCTAAAGTTGAAGGCGATGTCATTGATCTGAATACGCTGAAAGCTGCTAATATAGTTGGCATTCAAATAGAATATGCGAAAGTTATTCTTTCTGGTGAAGTTAATCGTCCAGTTACTGTGCGTGGTCTTCGTGTAACAAAAGGTGCACGGACTGCAATTGAAGCCGCTGGCGGTAAAATCGAGGAATAAGTTACAGATGGCAAAACAACCAGGTTTAGATTTTCAAAGTGCTAAAGGTGGCATAGGCGAACTTAAACGCAGGCTTTTGTTTGTAATTGGGGCGCTGATTGTTTTCCGTATTGGTTCTTTTATTCCTATTCCTGGTATTGATGCCACTGTGCTTGCCAAATTGCTTGAACAGCAAAGAGGCACCATCATTGAAATGTTTAATATGTTTTCAGGTGGTGCGCTTAGTCGTGCTTCTATCTTTGCGTTGGGAATTATGCCGTATATTTCGGCATCAATTATTGTCCAATTACTGACAGTAGTTAATACACGGTTAGCAGAGATTAAGAAGGAAGGGGAAGCCGGTCGTCGTAAAATTAGCCAGTATACGCGTTATGGTACTTTGGTATTAGCGATATTCCAATCTATTGGTATTGCGACAGGTTTGCCTAATATGGCCGGAATGCAGGGGCTGGTAATCAATCCTGGTTTTCCGTTTTATTTCACGGCTGTTGTTAGTTTAGTGACAGGAACAATGTTTTTGATGTGGCTAGGCGAGCAAATTACTGAAAGAGGTATTGGAAACGGTATCTCTATCATTATCTTTGCAGGTATCGTTGCGGGGCTCCCGCCGGCTATCGGCCATACCATTGAACAAGCTCGGCAAGGCGATTTGCACTTCCTCCTGTTGTTGTTGATTGCAGTTTTAGTATTTGCTGTGACTTATTTTGTGGTTTTTATGGAGCGTGGTCAGCGCCGTATAGTGGTTAACTACGCAAAACGTCAACAAGGTCGTCGCATTTATGCTGCACAAAGCACACATTTACCATTAAAAGTAAATATGGCAGGCGTTATTCCTGCAATTTTTGCTTCCAGTATTATACTGTTCCCAGGTACAATAGCTTCCTGGTTTGGTGATGGAACAGGTTGGGGTTGGCTGACAGCTATTTCAATGTATTTGCAGCCAGGACAACCGCTTTATGTGTTACTTTATGCATCTGCAATCATCTTCTTCTGTTTCTTTTATACGGCATTAGTTTTTAATCCGAGAGAAACAGCAGATAACCTGAAGAAGTCCGGTGCATTTGTACCAGGAATTCGTCCGGGAGAGCAAACGGCAAAGTATATCGACAAAGTAATGACGCGCCTCACATTAGTAGGTGCATTGTACATTACTTTTATTTGCTTAATCCCGGAGTTCATGCGTGACGCAATGAAAGTTCCATTCTATTTTGGTGGTACTTCACTTCTAATTGTCGTCGTCGTTATTATGGACTTTATGGCTCAAGTGCAAACTCTTATGATGTCTAGTCAATATGAGTCTGCATTGAAAAAAGCAAATCTTAAAGGTAAATAATTGCTTTTAAATTAATTTGCTTTAGAAGTTACGGAGAGTAAAAATGAAAGTTCGTGCTTCAGTCAAGAAATTATGCCGTAACTGTAAAATCATTAAACGTAATGGTAGTGTTCGTGTGATTTGCAGCGTTGAACCAAGACATAAACAGCGTCAAGGTTAAGAAAAAGCATTTTTTTCTTGCAAAGTTGAGTTGAGCTGGCTAAATTAGCCAGCCAAACTTTTTATCTAAAAAATGTATAACTGTTTGAGTATCCTGAAAGCGGGCTTTTCAGCACAGTTATGCAGTATTTAACTTTAGGAGTGCATAGTGGCCCGTATAGCAGGCATTAACATTCCTGATCATAAACATACCGTAATCGCATTAACATCGATTTACGGCATTGGCAAAACTCGCTCGCAGTCAATCTGTGCAGCAAGTGGTATTGCTGAGCATGTTAAGATCAGTGAGCTGTCTGAAGAGCAAATCGACAAGTTACGTGACGAAGTTGCTAAATACATTGTTGAAGGTGATTTGCGTCGTGAAGTTACCCTAAGCATCAAGCGCCTAATGGATCTTGGTTGCTATCGTGGTTTACGTCACCGCCGTGGTCTTCCTGTGCGTGGTCAGCGTACTAAGACTAATGCGCGTACCCGCAAGGGCCCACGTAAGCCGATCAAGAAATAAGTCGGGGTATTAAATAATGGCAAAAGCACCTATTCGTGCACGTAAGCGTGTAAGAAAACAAGTTTCAGACGGTGTGGCTCATATCCATGCTTCTTTTAACAACACAATTGTTACTATTACTGATCGTCAAGGTAATGCATTGGGTTGGGCAACCGCAGGTGGTTCTGGTTTTCGTGGTTCTCGTAAGTCTACTCCGTTTGCCGCTCAAGTTGCAGCAGAACGCTGTGCTGAAGCAGTGAAAGAGTACGGAATCAAAAACTTAGAAGTTATGGTTAAAGGACCTGGTCCTGGCCGTGAGTCAACTATCCGTGCGTTAAATGCGGCTGGTTTCCGCATTACTAACATTACTGATGTGACTCCGATCCCTCATAACGGTTGTCGTCCACCGAAGAAACGTCGTGTTTAATTACGTTACGTTTTTAGGATTGTTGGAGAAAGAAAATGGCTAGATATTTGGGTCCTAAGCTCAAGCTGAGCCGTCGCGAGGGTACAGATCTTTTTCTTAAGTCTGGCGTTCGCGCGATTGACACCAAGTGTAAATTAGAACAGGCACCTGGACAGCATGGCGCACGTAAACCGCGTCTATCTGATTATGGTGTTCAGTTACGTGAGAAACAAAAAGTTCGTCGTATTTACGGTGTTCTAGAACGTCAATTCCGTAACTATTATAAAGAAGCAACGCGATTGAAAGGCAATACGGGCGAAAATCTGTTGAATTTGCTCGAAGGTCGTTTAGATAATACTGTTTATCGTATGGGCTTTGGCGCAACACGCGCGGAAGCACGTCAGATGGTTAGCCACAAAGCAATCATGGTAAATGGTCAAGTTGTTAATATTGCTTCTTATCAGGTTTCCCCGAATGACGTTATCAGCGTTCGTGAAAAAGCGAAAAAACAGTCTCGTATTAAGGCTGCTTTAGAGCTTGCTGAACAGCGTGAGAAGCCAAGTTGGCTGGAAGTTGATGCTGCTAAGATGGAAGGTGTGTTCAAACGTATTCCTGAACGTGCTGATCTGTCTGCTGACATTAACGAACACCTGATCGTCGAGCTTTACTCTAAGTAAAGCTTAGTACCAAAGAGAGGACACAATGCAGGGTTCTGTGACAGAGTTTCTTAAACCGCGCCTGGTTGATATCGAGCAAATTAGTTCGACTCACGCCAAGGTAACCCTTGAACCGTTAGAACGTGGCTTTGGCCATACTCTTGGTAACGCACTACGCCGTATTTTGATTTCGTCTATGCCGGGTTGTGCTGTGACCGAGGTTGAAATTGATGGTGTACTGCATGAGTACAGCACTAAAGAAGGTGTGCAGGAAGATATCTTGGAGATTCTCCTTAACCTGAAAGGGCTGGCGGTAAAAGTTCACGGTAAAGATGAAGTTATTCTGACCTTGAATAAATCTGGAATTGGCCCTGTGACTGCCGCCGATATCACCCCTAATGATGATATCGAAATCGTCAAGCCGCAACATGTTATCTGCCATCTAACTGATGAAAGCGCTGCTATTAATATGCGTATCAAAGTACAGCGTGGTCGTGGGTATGTACCGGCTTCTGCCCGTATTCATTCGGAAGAAGATGAGCGCCCAATCGGTCGTTTATTAGTTGACGCATGCTATAGCCCTGTGGAGCGTATTGCCTACAATGTTGAAGCGACGCGTGTAGAACAACGCACTGATTTGGATAAACTGGTTATCGAGATGGAAACTAACGGCACAATCGATCCAGAAGAGGCGATTCGTCGAGCAGCAACTATCTTGGCTGAACAACTCGAAGCTTTCGTTGATTTACGCGATGTTGCTAAGGTTGAAGTTAAAGATGAGAAGCCAGAGTTCGATCCGATTCTGCTGCGTGCAGTTGACGATCTGGAGTTGACTGTCCGCTCTGCTAACTGTTTAAAAGCAGAAGCTATCCACTACATCGGTGATTTGGTTCAGCGCACTGAAGTTGAGTTGCTTAAAACACCTAATCTTGGTAAAAAATCACTTACTGAAATTAAGGATGTTTTGGCATCAAGAGGTTTATCGCTAGGTATGCGTCTAGAAAATTGGCCTCCAGCAAGCATTGCTGATGAATGAGATCACAGGTTAAGGTTTTACTGAGAAGGATAAGGTCATGCGCCATCGTAAGAGTGGTCGTCAATTGAACCGCAATAGTAGCCATCGCCAAGCTATGTTTCGTAATATGGCTGGTTCTTTAGTTCGTCATGAGATTATCAAGACAACTTTACCAAAGGCGAAAGAGTTGCGCCGTGTCGTTGAGCCACTGATTACTCTTGCCAAGACCGACAGCGTAGCTAATCGTCGTCTGGCATTTGCCCGTACTCGTGATAATGAGATCGTGGCAAAATTATTTAATGAACTTGGACCGCGTTTCGCGAGCCGTGCAGGTGGTTATACTCGTATTATGAAGTGTGGCTTCCGTGCCGGTGACAATGCGCCGATGGCTTACATCGAGCTTGTTGATCGTACTGTTGAGTCTCAAGCAGAATTAACTGCAGAGTAAATTTGCAATTACATAAAAAACCGGGATTAATCCCGGTTTTTTATTATCAAAAATTAACTTTTTGTCATTTCATAGTTTGCTATCATAGTGAATGATATTTATACATATATAAGAGGTATTTATGTATCAGATAGGTAAATTAGCTAAGTTGGCAGATGTAACTACAGACACAATTCGTTTCTATGAAAAACAAGGGTTAATGGAACGTCCTAATCGTACAGAAAGCGGTTATCGTCTTTATAGCAGCAAAGATTTACAACGTTTACGTTTTATTCGTTATGCTAAGCAGCTTGGCTTTACTTTGGAATCAATTTCAGAGTTATTGTCTATTCGTATTGATCCTGCTCATCATACATGCCAGGAGTCAAAAAATATTGTAGATGCCCGCTTGCAAGAGATCGAAATTAAAATTATAGAAATGGAGAGAATGAAGGACTCATTAAAAATGCTCAGTGCCGCTTGTTGTGGTAGTAAACATGTTAGTACTAGATGCTCAATTTTAGAGATCCTTGAACAGGGCGCTAATAAACATTAAATGAGATATACATTTTAGCTAAAAGCAAATTTTATAAGTATTTATTCAATTGAGTGATTGATATTGGAGTGTTTAATATGGCAAATTATCAGCATAAACGAGGAGTTATAAAGAAGAGTGCAGTAGCAGCCATACTGCATGATCCTCTATATAGGCAACGAATTGAAAAAAATAAAAAAGGAAAAGGGAGTTATCAACGTAAAATGAAGCATAATAAAGAGCTAACTAGTGAGTTAGTGAGGATTAATTAAAAAAATTTATTATCACTAACTCACTCGTTTAAATTATTTTTGTTTTTTTAGTAAATCACGTATTTCGGTTAATAATGTGACTTCTTTAGTTGGCGCTGCAGCAGGTGCTTCTTCCTTTTCACGACGCAATTTATTTATAAGTTTTATCGCAACAAAAATTGCTATAGCGATGATAAGAAAATCAAAAACATTTTGAATAAAGATACCATAATTTATAACAACAGCGGGTATATTATCGTGGGCTTCTTTTAAGACAAAATGAAATTGCTTAAAATCAATACCTCCAATAAGTAATCCGAGTGGTGGCATAATAATATCGGCAACAAGCGAAGAAACAATTTTGCCAAATGCTGCACCGATAATAACACCTACAGCTAAATCAATAACGTTGCCTTTCATTGCAAATTCACGGAACTCTTTTAAAAAGCTCATAGTCTCCTCACCATTAATCAAAATAAAACGTAAAATTTATAAGAATGTTTAAATTATAATATCTTTTAATATATTTCTATCAAAATTTTTACAAAAAGAATGGGCTAGGTTGGAAGATCTTTTCTACTTCAGGAACGTGTTTTTTATCAGTAATGAACATAATGATGTGATCATCCTGTTCAATAATATGGTAACTATTTGCAATGATGACTTCATCATCACGAACAATAGCA
This sequence comes from Arsenophonus apicola, assembly GCF_020268605.1. NCBI lineage: Bacteria > Pseudomonadati > Pseudomonadota > Gammaproteobacteria > Enterobacterales > Morganellaceae > Arsenophonus > Arsenophonus apicola. The sequence goes on along the minus strand of NZ_CP084222.1, from coordinate 3,051,891 downwards.
CCAATAATAGTGCCAGGAGGAAGTTTTATCTCTGAAATTTTTCGACCAACGACTTTGGATGTGTTTTCATCACCGTGAGCAATAGCTTCTATGGCTTCAGCAACACCTTTACGCAAGGATGAAACATTAATTATATCCGCTTTACGAACATGTCCAAGTAAAGCGGAAATTGTTGCTTGTTGAGGTGATATAGCGATATCAATGACTCCTCCTTGTACAAGATCAACATAAGCAGAACGTTGAATAAGAACCATCACTTTCTTAGCGCCCATTTTTTTAGCTAACATAGCTGACATAATATTGGCTTCATCATCATTAGTTAGTGCTATAAAAACATCTGTTTGCTCGATATGTTCTTCCGCTAGTAGCTCTTGATCTGAAGCATCACCATAAAACACGATTGTATCATGTAATAGTTCGGCTAATTCAGTTGCTCTTTCTTGATCACGTTCGATTAATTTAACACTGTAATCTTTTTCTAGTTGTTTTGCTAAACCAGCACCAACATTACCACCACCCACTATCATAATTCGTTTATAGGGTTTTTCTAGACGTTGTAGTTCACTCATGACAGCACGAATATGCTCAGTAGCTACAACAAAAAAAATTTCATCACCTGCTTCAATAATTGTGGATCCCTGTGGTCGAATAGGTCTATCTTGACGAAATATAGCAGCAATTCGGGTATCAATATGGGGTAAGTGTTCACGTAAATTTGAAAGGGAATTACCTACTAATGAACCTCCATAGTAGGCCTTTGCCGCAACAATACTTACTTTGCCACTTGCGAAGTTAACAACCTGAAGTGCACCAGGATATTGGATTAATTTATAAATATAATCAATAACAAGCTGCTCAGGTGAAATAAGGTAATCAATCGGTATGTGGTCAGGGGTAAAAAGTTTTTCAGTTTCTTTGATATATTCAGATGCGCGTATTCTAGCAACTTTATTTGGCGTGTTAAAAAGAGAATAAGCGATTTGGCATGCAATCATATTAGTTTCATCTGAATTTGTTACAGCGACAAGCATATCAGCATCTTCAGCTCCGGCTTCCCTTAGGACTCTAGGGTATGAGCCATGCCCACTGACAACTCTTAGATCGAATTTATCTTGTAATTGGCGTAAACGTTCAGTATTAGTATCTACGATAGTGATATCGTTGTTTTCATCAACTAAATTTTCTGCGAGTGTTCCACCAACTTGTCCTGCACCTAATATGATAATTTTCATTATATTTTTATCTCACTGCCAGATTGAGTATGTATTCAAAATAGTAGTGTTAATTTTTTATTAGAGAAGCATAAAAGAAACCATCTCCTCCCCGTTGAGTGGGTAATATTTGTTGGCCTAGTTCCATATTGTTATTTAAAGATGCTTCTGGATGATGAAAAAGAAATTTCTTTATTTGTTCTTTGTTTTCATCCGGTAAAATAGAGCAAGTAGCATAAACTAGGGTGCCATTGGTTTTTAAGTAAGGCCAGATAGCCTCAAGAATTTCATATTGTAATTTGACCAATTGCGGGATATCTGTCGGTTTTCTAAGCCATTTTATATCTGGATGCCTACGAATGACACCAGTTGCAGAGCAAGGGGCATCTAGCAATATACGATCAAATTTCGCACCTGATATCCATTCGAATGGTCTACGTCCATCACCAGCAATAACTCTTGCATGTAATTTTAGTCGATTAAGATTTTCTTGGATACGTTTTATTCGTAGTTCATCAATATCAACTGCTAGAACATCAGCTTTTGGCGCAAGTTCAAGTATATACGTTGTCTTACCACCTGGAGCTGCGCAAAGATCAAGAATATATTCACCATTTTTAGGTGCTAATAATTCAACGCATCGTTGAGCTGATAAATCTTGAATGGTTACCCAACCTTGGTCAAATCCTGGTAATTTGTTAATCGCACATGGTTTTTGTAATTTGATAGCAAATTTACTGTCATTACTTAAACTGGCCTCTATACCCGCTTGTTGTAATAGCATTAAATAATCATGAGTAGAATGATATAATTGATTTACTCTTAACCACATAGGTGGTTTTTGGTTATTAACCTCAAGAATCTCTTCCCATTTAGCAGGATAAACTTGCTGAATTTTTTCTAATAGCCATTTAGGATGTAAATAATTATTTTCTTTATTATTGGCTTTTTCATTTAATATTTGTTCTTGCCGTTGGTATTGTCTCAATACACCATTAATTAAGCCTTTTAATTGAGGGAGTTTTAGTGTGATAGCGCCATCAACAGTTTCTGCTAGTGCTGCATGGGAAGGAATACGAGTAAAACGAAGTTGGTAAATTCCTACGATAATAAGATAATGAATAATGCGTTGTTTTCCTTTTAATGGCTTAGTTATTAATTGTTTAATAAACCATTCCAATAAAGGTAACACTCTAAGTACACCAAAACTGAGTTCTTGTAAAAGTGCTTTATCTTTATCTGTTATATTTTTTTGGCATTCGGGTAGTACAGTGCTTAATGATTGTTTTTGATCAATAACCTGGGCAATGACCTGGGCACAAATGCTTCTAAGGTTATATTTTTTATTCATGTTGAATATAATTACCTACTAATGATAAATGCAAGCAAGAAATTTATTTTTAATTTTATTGCATTGGTGAATTTATTATTCTGCCAGGAATAAACAATCCGTGACGAGAGTTTAGAAAATCACTAGCTAACATTATTTTTTTACCGGCCGGTTGTATTTTTAAGATGTTTAAAATACCTTTACCGGTTGCCACTTTAATTCCTGTTTTATCGGCACTTAAAATTGTTCCTGGTGATGAGTCATTTTCATGATAAATGACTTCGGCATACCATACTTTAAAAGCTTTATCTGCAAAAATAAAATAGCTTACTGGCCAAGGATTAAATGCCCGGATACATCGTTCGATTTGTTCTGCCGAAAGTGACCAATCAATTAATGCTTCATCTTTGCTCAGTTTTTCAGCATAGTTAGCAAATGCATTATTTTGCTTTTCTGGTTTTGTTTGATCTGATTTGACTAAATCAAGAGTATGCAGCAGCGCAGTAGGGCCAAGTTTTGCAAGTTTTTGATACAGTATCGCGCTGGTATCTTTTAGTTCAATAGGGCAACTGACTTGATAGAGCATATCCCCGGTATCCAGACCAATATCCATTTGCATAATTGTAATACCTGTTTCTTTATCACCAGCCCAAATTGAGCGTTGAATTGGCGCTGCTCCTCTCCAGCGAGGTAGTAGTGAGCCATGAACATTCAGGCAACCCATTGGTAACATATTTAATACAATTTCAGGTAAAATGAGGCCATATGCGACAACAACCATAACATCGGCATGTTGATTTTCAATCCAGTGCTGACTTTCTGCTGTTTTTAGTGTTGTTGGCTGGAAAACAGGAATATTCGCTTCTTCGGCTAGCATTTTTACTGGGCTTGATGTGAGTTTTCGCCCTCTTCCAGCAGGTTTATCTGGTTGTGTCAAAACGCCAACTATTTGATACTTATGCTGAAAACTGAGTAATGCAGCTAAATGTTGTGCTGCAAAATCAGGGGTGCCGGCAAAAATGATTCGTAGACAGTCTGACACGTAAAGATCCCTATATTAAAAATATGAAAAATATCATTTCTTTGTTTTAGCTTTTAGACGTTCAAGCTTTTCAATTTTTTGCCTAATGCGTTGGCGTTTTAATGCAGAAAGATAGTCAATAAATAATTTGCCATTAAGATGATCTATTTCATGCTGAATACAGATAGCAAGCAGATCATCTGTTTCTAATTCGAACTCTTTACCATTGACATCTAAGGCTTTAATTTTGACCCATTCAGCACGAGGTACGAATGCACGTTGTTCCGGTACAGAAAGACAACCTTCTTCTATTCCCGTTTCACCAGATGTTTCTAAGATAATGGGATTTATAAGTACCAATCTTTCATTACGAGATTCTGAAACATCAATAACAATAATTCTTTGATGAATATTGACCTGCGTTGCGGCTAAACCAATACCTTCTTCTTCATACATCGTTTCAAACATATCATTCACGATACGTTGTATTTCTGCATCAACTTTTTTTACCGGTTCTGCAATTTTGCGAAGACGTTCATCTGGGTAATGTAATATATTTAATACTGACATAAATGTTTAAAGCTATATCCAAAAAGTGAAAGTTATTTAATACCTATTCTAGACATTTCTCGTTATGATTGACAGTATTGGTTATAAATGAAACACACTTATTGCCAATGAAGTCTGGAAAGTATATGGATCCACGGGAAATATGGCTACGCATGAGGATGGTTTCTCACCTTTCAGCTGTTAAGGCTGCAGCAATTGTAGAGAAACTCATTGAATTAAAAAATGTTAAAATTGCTTCTCTTCGAGCATGTGGGTTATCACCCCATCAGTGTGTACAATTCACTCATGCAAATTCAAAAGCTATTTATGCTGCAATGAAATGGCTAGATGTAAGCGAGCATAAACTCATTACGTTATCCGATCCCAACTATCCATATTTGTTAAAACAGATATATTCGCCACCAATTATACTCTTCGTTGCTGGTAAAGAGAAAGCGCTTTATTCCGCTCAAATTGCTGTGGTAGGCAGTCGTTATAATGATTTTTATGGTGAAAAATGGGCTCAAATATTTAGTCAGGAACTGGTGATGCATAAATTTACAATTACCAGTGGCTTAGCAATAGGTATTGATGGGATTAGCCATAGAACCGCATTAGAGCATAATGGACTAACTGTTGCTGTATTAGGTAGTGGTTTAAATAAATTATATCCAACTCAACATACTGCTTTAGCGAATAAAATTAAGGAACAAGGGGCGTTAGTATCAGAATATCTACCAGATACTCCGCCGTTAGCTAAGAATTTTCCTCGTCGGAATCGTATAATTAGCGGCTTAAGTAAAGCAGTAATTGTGATTGCGGCTGGATTAAAAAGTGGTTCATTAATTACGGCTAAATGTGCGTTGGAGCAAGGTAAAGATATTTTTGCTTTACCTGGTGCGTTAGCTAATAGCTTATATGAAGGTAATCACTGGTTAATTCAACAGGGGGCTTATTTAGCCTCTTCGCCCCAAGATGTTATTGAATATTTAAACAGTGGACTACAATGGTTACCAGAAAATAAAATCCTATCTGATAATCTACAGATCGATAATTCTATGAATAATATATTGAGTTATATTGATTATGAACCAACACCTATAGATTTAATTGCTGAAAGAAGTGGCTTATCAGTTATTGAGGTATCTACTCAATTGTTGGAGTTTGAATTGATGGGTAAAGCTATCTTTGTGTCTGGTGGATATATTAGAGTCGACTAATTAAAGTGAGATGAGAATGCAAAAGCCAATCCTTATTGGAAAAAAGGCACATGAAGATAAGGAGTATTGTCCTAAATGTCATAGTGAACTTATTATTCGAAATGGGGGATATGGGCCTTTTGTTGCTTGCTCTAACTATCCTAAATGTGATTATGTTCGGCCTTTAAAACAAGCAGCCGACAGCCAAATAATTAAAGAATTATCGGATTATTTTTGTCCCAAATGTGGGCATAATTTGGTGTTGAAGCGAGGACGTTTCGGTATGTTTGTTGGATGCAGTCATTATCCTCAATGTGAACATACAGAGTTAATTGATAAACCCGATAAAACGTTAGTGGGATGTCCACAGTGTCACGGTGGTGAATTACTGCAAAGAACGTCACGTTTTGGCAAAGTATTTTATGGTTGTAATTGTTATCCTAAGTGTCAATTTGTGGTTAACGCTAAACCAATTTCTGGTAAATGTTCTTTCTGTCAGTATCCATTATTAATAGAAAAAAAGGTTTCACAAGATATGAAAATATTTTGTGCAAATAAATTATGTAATAAACAGCAGTAATAAAAATATATGGAATAATTGGCATGTTTGATGAAATATCCCCTTCGTTTCGAAATATTATTGTAGCGTTAAATGAAGGCAAAATTATAGCATATCCGACAGAAGCTGTTTTTGGCCTCGGATGTGATCCTGATAATGAGAAAGTAGTCCGTCAGTTATTATTATTAAAGCAGCGTTCATGGGAAAAAGGATTAATTTTAATAGCTGGAAACTATGAACAATTAACACCTTATATTGATGATAATAAATTAACTAATTTACAAAAAGAAATGATGCTTTCAACAGGAGCTAAATCTATTACCTGGGTAGTACCTGCCAGAAAAGACACACCAAAATGGTTAACAGGCAAATTTGATTCACTAGCGGTGCGTATTACAAATTTTGAGTTAATTAAAAAGCTTTGTTTTTTATATGGCAAACCATTAATTTCTACTAGCGCTAATTTAAATGGATTATCACCATGCAGAACAAAAGAAGAAGTTATTGCCCAGTTTAATGGCCATGTATCCGTTTTAGAAGGTTCTGTTGGGGGACGTAAAAAACCATCTGAAATTCGAGATATAATAACAGGCCATCTATATCGAAAAGGTTAATGTGAATGGAAGAATTTGCGGTATTTGGCAATCCCGTGCTACATAGTAAATCACCACTTATTCATAAATTATTTGCTGAGCAAACTGGTATTAAATATGATTATGGCAAAGTGTTAGTCCCTGTAAATAAATTTGAGGAAAAATTAGATGATTTTTTTGGTCAAGGAGGAATGGGGGCAAATATTACTCTACCTTTTAAGGAGTTAGCTTACCATAAAGTTGATGAATTAACTGAACAAGCTCAAATATGTGGTTCAGTTAATACTATCAAAAGGTTAGATGATCATAGATTACTAGGTGATAACACTGATGGAATAGGTTTAATTTTAGATCTTGAGCGGTTGAGTTTTATTGAAAAGGGGAGGCATATATTAGTAATTGGTGCTGGTGGTGCCGCACGTGGTGTTATAGCGCCTATTTTAAATTATGGTTGTCGAATAACGATTACGAATCGAACATTTAGTAAAGCAGATGAACTGGCAAAAAAATTTTCTACTATAGGACATATCAATTCATTGATGTTGCAATCTATTCATTCTGCCGAGTATGATTTAATTATCAATGCCACATCTTCTGGTGTTACAGGGAAAGTTCCTGCTATCTCAACGAATATATTTAAGCAAAATGTTTTTTGTTATGACATGTTCTATCGGTTAAATGAAACACCATTTTTAGCATTAGCAAAAACTAATGGGATATTAAAATATGCTGATGGTATTGGGATGTTAGTCGGTCAGGCGGCTTATGCTTTTAAATTATGGCACGGTAAATTACCTGATATTTCATCTGTATTACAGCGATTAAAAGAAAAATGGTGACATAAATTAGTTAGTATATTTTTTACGAAAAAACGATAAAAATGTCAGGTAAAATTGTGTACGGCATTTCTTATAATAAATTTATAAGTAATTATTTTTCCAATTTTTATAATTAGCAGCGGACTGAACTAAGCCTTCTAACTCTTCAGACGTTAATTTTCTAATCTGTTTTACCGGGCTGCCTATATATAAATAACCACTTTCTAATTTTTTGCCTTGTGTGACTAAACTACCTGCGCCTATAACGACATTATTCTCAATCTTTGCGCCATCTAAAATAATTGAACCCATACCCACCAAAATTCGGTTACCAATAGTACATCCATGCAACATAACTTTATGCCCAATGGTAACATCTTCTCCAATAATAAGAGGATACCCTTGGGGATTAAGTTTATTTTTATGTGTAACATGAAGTACGGAACTATCTTGAATATTAGTTCTTGCTCCAATAGAAACGTAATTGACATCACCACGTATGACAGTTAGTGGCCAAACGCTTACATCATCAGAAATGCGTACATCACCAATAACCACAGCCGTTGGATCGATAAACGCATTATTGCCAATGATGGGTTTTAGGTGCAAATAAGGTCTTATATTAGAAATCATTGCTATGTTTATCCTAATTAAATTATTTGAATTGGTTATCAAAGAGTGAATTGATAAATTTGTATTTTATATTATTAAAAATTCTTTTAATTAAATACCCTATAGGCTTATCTTTGCATTTTAAAATTATAGAGTTGACTGGATACTATAAAATCGAGCTAATTTTGTAGAATTTTAATTCATTATGACGAAAATATATTCATATAAATAAAAAAACACAAAAAGTAGTTGAGTAAATTTTTAGGCGCTCTATAATGCGCCCCCACTGAGTCAGGATAGAACGAATCAATTAAAGAGGATTTTATCGACTTAGGGTAAAGAAAAGTAGAAATAACTACTTGACTTTACAGGTGAAAAGCGTAATATACGCCACCTCGCGACCTGGGTCGCACGCTCTTTAACAATTAATCAGACAATCTGTGTGGGCACTCGCAAGACATCATCAAAAACTATTTGAAGATTAAGTCTTGAAGAGTGACAAAACAGTTAATTCATATATGAACTAATAAGCAGTAACGTGATTTTGGGCCACAGCGAAGGCGTTAAAACGTCGACAAAGTGGCAAAAAGAAGCGTTACGGCCAGTAAAACATTCTTTGAGCATCAAACTTTTAATTGAAGAGTTTGATCATGGCTCAGATTGAACGCTGGCGGCAGGCCTAACACATGCAAGTCGAGCGGCAGCGGGAGAAAGCTTGCTTTCTTGCCGGCGAGCGGCGGACGGGTGAGTAAGGTATGGGGATCTGGCCGAAGGCGGGGGATAACCACTGGAAACGGTGGCTAATACCGCATAATCTCTAAGGAGCAAAGTGGGGGACCATTAGGCCTCACACCTTCGGATGAACCCATATGAGATTAGCTAGTAGGTGGGGTAAAGGCTCACCTAGGCGACGATCTCTAGCTGGTCTGAGAGGATGATCAGCCACACTGGGACTGAGACACGGCCCAGACTCCTACGGGAGGCAGCAGTGGGGAATATTGCACAATGGGCGCAAGCCTGATGCAGCCATGCCGCGTGTATGAAGAAGGCCTTCGGGTTGTAAAGTACTTTCAGTCGTGAGGAAGGTGTTAAGGTTAATATTCTTAGCAATTGACGTTAGCGACAGAAGAAGCACCGGCTAACTCCGTGCCAGCAGCCGCGGTAATACGGAGGGTGCGAGCGTTAATCGGAATTACTGGGCGTAAAGGGCACGCAGGCGGTTAATTAAGTTGGATGTGAAATCCCCGGGCTTAACCTGGGAATGGCATTCAAGACTGGTTAGCTAGAGTCTTGTAGAGGGGGGTAGAATTCCATGTGTAGCGGTGAAATGCGTAGAGATGTGGAGGAATACCGGTGGCGAAGGCGGCCCCCTGGACAGAGACTGACGCTCATGTGCGAAAGCGTGGGGAGCAAACAGGATTAGATACCCTGGTAGTCCACGCTGTAAACGATGTCGATTTGGAGGTTGTGGTCATGAATTGTGGCCTCCGGAGCTAACGCGTTAAATCGACCGCCTGGGGAGTACGGCCGCAAGGTTAAAACTCAAATGAATTGACGGGGGCCCGCACAAGCGGTGGAGCATGTGGTTTAATTCGATGCAACGCGAAGAACCTTACCTACTCTTGACATCCAGCGAAGCCTTTAGAGATAAAGGCGTGCCTTCGGGAGCGCTGAGACAGGTGCTGCATGGCTGTCGTCAGCTCGTGTTGTGAAATGTTGGGTTAAGTCCCGCAACGAGCGCAACCCTTATCCTTTGTTGCCATCGATTAGGTCGGGAACTCAAAGGAGACTGCCGGTGATAAACCGGAGGAAGGTGGGGACGACGTCAAGTCATCATGGCCCTTACGAGTAGGGCTACACACGTGCTACAATGGCGTATACAGAGAGAGGCGAGCCTGCGAGGGGAAGCGGAACTCAGAAAGTACGTCGAAGTCCGGATTGGAGTCTGCAACTCGACTCCATGAAGTCGGAATCGCTAGTAATCGCGGATCAGCATGTCGCGGTGAATACGTTCCCGGGCCTTGTACACACCGCCCGTCACACCATGGGAGTGGGTTGCAAAAGAAGTAGGTAGCTTAACCTTCGGGATGGCGCTTACCACTTTGTGATTCATGACTGGGGTGAAGTCGTAACAAGGTAACCGTAGGGGAACCTGCGGTTGGATCACCTCCTTACCGAGATAGATGGAATGTGAGTGTTCACACAGATTGTCTGATGAAGATTGAGCAGAAGGTATCATTAGGCTTGTAGCTCAGGTGGTTAGAGCGCACCCCTGATAAGGGTGAGGTCGGTGGTTCAAGTCCACTCAGGCCTACCAACATTGCTGTCGGATTTTGCCCAAAGGTGAAGTTAGCGGTAAGGAGTAATGATACGAGAATCTTAATGGGGCTATAGCTCAGCTGGGAGAGCGCCTGCTTTGCACGCAGGAGGTCAGCGGTTCGATCCCGCTTAGCTCCACCATATTGCAAGATAAAACTAGATAAAAGGTTATTCAGAGCAGGCTGGCAACAGTATGCTGCGAATAATAATGCTCTTTAACAATCTGGAACAAGCTAAAAATTGAAACACACATTATTGAGAAAATAATGTGGAGAACTCTCAATACTCCAACGTGAAGTGTCATCACAGTCAGGAAGGCAGGCGTTATGAGCGAGCAGTCAGGAATTCGAGGCGGCCAGCGCGCAGCAAGCGCAGCGTACAAAAGTACGTGAGCATTGCGAGCACTACCCAACAAAGAATTACTGTACGCGCAGCCATAACCTATCAGAATGATAGTGAAATAAAGACACCTTCGGGTTGTGAGGTTAAGCGAATGAAGCGTACACGGTGGATGCCTAGGCAGTCAGAGGCGATGAAGGACGTGCTAATCTGCGAAAAGCGTCGGTAAGCTGATATGAAGCGTTATAGCCGGCGATGTCCGAATGGGGAAACCCAGTGCATTAATGCACTATCGTTTGATGAATACATAGTCAAACGAGGCGAACCGGGGGAACTGAAACATCTCAGTACCCCGAGGAAAAGAAATCAACCGAGATTCCCCCAGTAGCGGCGAGCGAACGGGGAGCAGCCCAGAGTCAGCATCGATATTAGCATCAGGAGAAGGGTCTGGAAAGGCGCGCAATAAAGGGTGATAGCCCCGTATCCGAAGATGTTAGTATGGTGAGCTCGAAGAGTAGGGCGGGACACGTGTTATCCTGTCTGAATATGGGGGGACCATCCTCCAAGGCTAAATACTCCTGACTGACCGATAGTGAACCAGTACCGTGAGGGAAAGGCGAAAAGAACCCCGGCGAGGGGAGTGAAAAAGAACCTGAAACCGTGTACGTACAAGCAGTGGGAGCCCCATCACTCAAGTGCCTCGGCAGTTGGGTGATGGCATACCATCACAATAACAGCGCAGGCTTTGCCAACAAGGTTGTTCGGTGTTCAAGCCGCAGCGCAGTGTACCTAAAAGTACACGAGCAGCGGAAGTTAAAAAGCGGACAAGATTAGCCGCAAAGACAAGCGGGACATTTGAGGATGGGGTGACTGCGTACCTTTTGTATAATGGGTCAGCGACTTATATTCTGTAGCAAGGTTAACCGCATAGGGGAGCCGTAGGGAAACCGAGTCTTAACTGGGCGTCAAGTTGCAGGGTATAGACCCGAAACCCGGTGATCTAGCCATGGGCAGGTTGAAGGTTGGGTAACACTAACTGGAGGACCGAACCGACTAATGTTGAAAAATTAGCGGATGACTTGTGGCTGGGGGTGAAAGGCCAATCAAACCGGGAGATAGCTGGTTCTCCCCGAAAGCTATTTAGGTAGCGCCTCGTGAACTCATCTTCGGGGGTAGAGCACTGTTTCGGCTAGGGGGTCATCCCGACTTACCAACCCGATGCAAACTCCGAATACCGAAGAATGTAATCACGGGAGACACACGGCGGGTGCTAACGTCCGTCGTGAAGAGGGAAACAACCCAGACCGCCAGCTAAGGTCCCAAAGTCATGGTTAAGTGGGAAACGAAGTGGGAAGGCTTAGACAGCCAGGATGTTGGCTTAGAAGCAGCCATCATTTAAAGAAAGCGTAATAGCTCACTGGTCGAGTCGGCCTGCGCGGAAGATGTAACGGGGCTAAACCATGCACCGAAGCTGCGGCAGCGACAGCAATGTTGTTGGGTAGGGGAGCGTTCTGTAAGCCGTCGAAGGTGGACTGAGAGGTCTGCTGGAGGTATCAGAAGTGCGAATGCTGACATAAGTAACGATAAAGCGGGTGAAAAACCCGCTCGCCGAAAGACCAAGGGTTCCTGTCCAACGTTAATCGGGGCAGGGTAAGTCGACCCTAAGGCGAGGCTGAAAAGCGTAGTCGATGGGAAACGGGTTAATATTCCCGTACTAAGGGTGACTGCGAAGGGGACGGAGAAGGCTAGGCTATCCGGGCGACGGTTGTCCCGGTTTAAGCGTGTAGGTGGGTTATGCCGGCAAATCCGCATGACCAAGACACTGAGGCGTGATGACGAGCCACTAAGGTGGTGAAGTAGTTGATGCCCGGCTTCCAGGAAAAGCCTCTAAGCGATAGGTAACCATTAATCGTACCCCAAACCGACACAGGTGGTTAGGTAGAGAATACTCAGGCGCTTGAGAGAACTCGGGTGAAGGAACTAGGCAAAATGGTGCCGTAACTTCGGGAGAAGGCACGCTGGCGTTAGGTGAAGTGGTTCGCCCATGGAGCTGAAGCCAGTCGCAGATACCAGCTGGCTGCAACTGTTTATTAAAAACACAGCACTGTGCAAACACGAAAGTGGACGTATACGGTGTGACGCCTGCCCGGTGCTGGAAGGTTAATTGATGGGGTAAGCCGTAAGGCGAAGCTCTTGATCGAAGCCCCAGTAAACGGCGGCCGTAACTATAACGGTCCTAAGGTAGCGAAATTCCTTGTCGGGTAAGTTCCGACCTGCACGAATGGCGTAATGATGGCCAGGCTGTCTCCACCCGAGACTCAGTGAAATTGAACTCGCTGTGAAGATGCAGTGTACCCGCGGCAAGACGGAAAGACCCCGTGAACCTTTACTATAGCTTGACACTGAACATTGAGCCTTGATGTGTAGGATAGGTGGGAGGCTTTGAAGTGTGGACGCCAGTTCGCATGGAGCCGACGTTGAAATACCACCCTTTAATGTTTGATGTTCTAACTTGGGCCCGTAATCCGGGCTGAGGACAGTGTCTGGTGGGTAGTTTGACTGGGGCGGTCTCCTCCCAAAGAGTAACGGAGGAGCACGAAGGTTGGCTAATCACGGTCGGACATCGTGAGGTTAGTGCAAAGGCATAAGCCAGCTTGACTGCGAGCGTGACGGCGCGAGCAGGTACGAAAGTAGGTCTTAGTGATCCGGTGGTTCTGAATGGAAGGGCCATCGCTCAACGGATAAAAGGTACTCCGGGGATAACAGGCTGATACCGCCCAAGAGTTCATATCGACGGCGGTGTTTGGCACCTCGATGTCGGCTCATCACATCCTGGGGCTGAAGTAGGTCCCAAGGGTATGGCTGTTCGCCATTTAAAGTGGTACGCGAGCTGGGTTTAGAACGTCGTGAGACAGTTCGGTCCCTATCTGTCGTGGGCGAAGGAAGATTGAGGGGGGCTGCTCCTAGTACGAGAGGACCGGAGTGGACGCACCACTGGTGTACAGGTTGTCATGCCAATGGCATCGCCTGGTAGCTAAGTGCGGAAGAGATAACCGCTGAAAGCATCTAAGCGGGAAACTTGCCTCAAGATGAGTCTTCCCTGACAGTAATGTCCTATAAGGGGTGTTCGAGACGAGGACGTAGATAGGCTGGGTGTGTAAGCGTAGCGATACGTTGAGCTAACCAGTACTAATGACCCGAGAGGCTTAACCTGACAACACCGAAGGTGTTTTGAGAAGAGAGAAGAGATTTTAGCTTGTTCAGAGATTGGTGCCTGTAAGCGGTTACGGCGCTAGAAGTCAACGGGCGAGATGGCCTGCGCATAGCGAGAGGCAGCCGAGATGAGCGCCCGAGGCAGTAGCGTAACGAAACAGGATAGCGAAAAAAGAATTTGTCTGGCGGTAATAGCGCGGTGGTGCCACCTGATCCCATGCCGAACTCAGAAGTGAAATGCCGTAGCGCCGATGGTAGTGTGGGGTCTCCCCATGTGAGAGTAGGGAGCTGCCAGACGTTAATTATGTTTAAAAAGCCACCTAAGGGTGGCTTTTTGACGTTTGGCTAGTTATATCGTAAAACAATTTAGTTTGTTTTTTATTAATTAGAAAATCTTATTTGTAAATTTTTTTGATTTGCTAGGAATCGAGAAAAAACTAAAAAAACTAGGCTAAAAAGTTTTTCCACTTATTTCTTCTTGTAATATTACATTTAATCCATTAAATGCACATTTATATAATAAATATGCAACATTTTCATTGCCTTAACTTGAGATAATTATCTTTATCATATTTTTCAATAAATCCTTTATTTTCAATAAAATAGATGTTTTTTTTGAAAATGGAAGGGTTTTTGATTTTTGCTGGTTTTGAGATAGTCTTTAGCAAGTGTACCTTATATTAAAGGAGATACTCTATGGATCAGCAGGCAGCGATCAATGAATTAACTTTTTTGCAACCATTTGGCGTACTAGAAGAACAACTTTTGACACCAGCCGCGGTTGATTTTTTAACAGCGTTAGTTGAGCAGTTTGCTGAAAATTGTGATGTTTTACTTAAGGCTAGGGTTGAGCGACAACTACAGATCGATCAAGGTATTTTGCCGAATTTTATGACAGAAACTATTTCAATCAGGAGGGATGATTGGAAAATACAAGGTATTCCTGCGGATCTACTTGATCGACGAGTCGAAATAACCGGTCCAGTAGAACGTAAAATGATTATTAATGCCTTGAATGCTAATGTAAAAGTTTTTATGGCTGATTTTGAAGACTCACTTTCACCTACGTGGGAAAAATTGATTGAAGGACAAATTAATTTACGTGATGCTGTTAATGGCACTATTTCATTTATTAATCCGCAAGGCAAAGTTTATCAATTGAAGTCTGATCCGGCTGTTTTGATGGCTCGTGTACGAGGCTTACATTTACCTGAAAAACATATTTTATATCGGGGAAAAGCAATTCCAGGGGCATTATTGGATTTTGCGCTTTACTTCTTTCATAACTATAAAAAATTATTGCAAAAAGGGAGCGGCCCTTATTTCTATATCCCCAAATTAGAATCTTATAAAGAAGCTCAATGGTGGAGTGAAGTATTTAGTTATACCGAAGAACGGTACGGGTTACCCCTGGGTACAATTAAAGCGACTGTACTGATTGAGACACTACCCGCCGTCTTTCAAATGGACGAAATCCTTTATTATATGCGTCATCACGTTGTTGGACTTAATTGTGGTCGTTGGGATTATATTTTTAGTTATATTAAAACGCTAAAAGAATACCGTGATCGGGTACTACCGGATCGGCAGGTAGTAACAATGACACAACCTTTTTTAAATGCTTATTCCCGTTTACTAATTAAGACTTGTCATCGTCGTGGTGCCTTTGCTATGGGAGGAATGTCGGCTTTTATTCCAACTAAAGATCTAAAACAGAATGAAGCAGTATGGGCGAAGGTTAGAGCAGATAAAGAATTAGAGGCTAAAAATGGTCATGATGGAACTTGGATTGCTCATCCTGCTTTAGCGGATATTGCAATCTCTGTTTTTAATGAGGAATTAGCGGGAAGAAAAAATCAACTAGATGTTATACGTGAGAATGACGAACCTATTACAGCTGAACAATTATTACAGCCTTGTCGTGGTAAGCGTACTGAAGCGGGTATGAGAGCGAATATTCGCATTGCGGTTCAATATATTGAAGCTTGGATTTCTGGAAATGGCTGCGTGCCGATCTATGGATTAATGGAAGATGCTGCAACTGCGGAAATTTCGCGTATTTCTATTTGGCAATGGATCCGTCATGAAAAACGATTATCTAATGGACAAAAAGTAACAAAAGAATTGTTCTTAGATATGTTGGATGAAGAGTTACACACTATTCAGCAAGAGCTAGGTGATGTTCGTTTTCAACATGGTCGTTTTCGGGAGGCAGTGGAATTGATGATCTCTATTACCACTCAGGATGAGTTGATCGAATTTTTGACCTTGGCGGGTTACCAGCAACTTAACTGAAAGAAAATATTTTAGCTATTTAATATCTAATTAACTCGTATGTGGGGAGATAACAATGATAACGACCAGATCACAACAGATTGCTCAACCTGAGGAAGAATGGCGTTCTTCTCCCCGTTGGAGAGGAATTATTCGCAATTATAGTGCAGAAGATGTTGTTAAATTACGCGGTTCTATAAATCCTGATTATTTATTAGCGCGCAATGGTGCAGATAAATTTTGGCAATTAATTAATGGCAAATCAAAGAAAGATTATGTCAATGCGCTAGGTGCATTAACCGGTGGTCAGGCGTTGCAGCAAGCAAAGGCAGGTATAGAAGCAGTATACTTATCGGGTTGGCAAGTGCCAGCTGATGCTAATTCTGCTGCGAATATGTATCCAGATCAATCGCTTTATTCTGTTGATTCAGTCCCTGAAGTTGTCAAGCGGATTAATAATAGCTTTCGTCGAGCCGATCAAATTCAATGGGCAAATAATATAAATCCAGATGATGCTAAATATATTGATTTTTTTCTACCAATTGTTGCTGATGCGGAGGCAGGTTTTGGTGGCATATTGAATGCTTTTGAACTTATGAAAGCATTAATTGAAGCAGGTGCTGCAGCTGTGCATTTTGAAGATCAGCTTGCTGCTGCCAAAAATGCGGCCATATGGGTGGTAAGGTATTGGTGCCGACACATGAAGCTATTCAAAAGTTAATTGCAGCACGTTTGGGGGCTGATGTTTGTGGTGTTCCAACGGTTTTGATAGCTCGTACCGATGCTGAAGCGGCAGATTTACTGACCTCAAATAGCGATCCTTATGATGAAAAATTCATCATTCACGAGCAACGGACGCAAGAGGGATTTTTTCGCACTCAGGCAGGAATTTAACAAGCCATTAGTCGCGGCTTAGCTTATGCACCTTATGCTGATTTGATCTGGTGTGAGACATCAACACCAGATTTAGGTGCAGCTAAAATATTTGCCGAGGCTATTCATGCTAAATATCCTAATAAGCTGTTGGCTTATAACTGTTCTCCATCTTTCAATTGGAAGAAAAATCTAGATGATAAAACCATTGCCTGTTTTCAAGAAAAGTTATCTGAAATGGGATATAAATTTCAATTTATAACCTTGGCTGGTATTCATAGTATGTGGTTTAACATGTTTGATTTAGCTTATGCCTATGCAAAAGGTGAAGGAATGAGACATTATGTTGAGAAAATTCAGGAAAAGGAGTTTGCAGCAGCTAAGCAGGGTTACTCGTTTTCCTCCCATCAGCAGGAAGTTGGCACGGGGTATTTTGATAAAGTAACAACTATTATTCAAGGTGGAACTTCTTCTGTTACGGCACTAACAGGATCAACTGAAGAACAGCAGTTTTAAATATACTGCTTATGTTACTTAGCCTGATGGATTTGATGCTAGTAAAGTTTAATTTGCCGAAATGAGGGCGCCATTTATGACCTTAAGCTCAGCAGAGTTAATTGCCGAGACAATTTTACAAGGCTTTGATGCGCAGTATGGCCGTTTTTTGGAGGTAACATCAAGTGCCCAGCAACGTTTTGAGGATGCTGATTGGCATGGTGTACAAGAAGCGATGAAAAAGCGAATTAATCTATATGATCATCATGTTGATTTAGTTGTTAAACAACTTGGACAGATGAATTTAACTACTGAGTTTACTAAGCCATTATTAGCTGAAATTAAGCAGTTTTATATCAGACTGTTAGAAGATTACCCACGTTTTGAAATTGCAGAAAGTTTTTTTAATTCAGTTTATTGTCGATTATTTCAGCATTGTGATTTGACACCTACCAATTTATTTATTTTTACTTCACAGCCAGTAAATCGTTTTTGTGATACCCCGCGTCCGTTATCCCGCTGTTTTTCTATTCATATGGGACTTAAAAAAACAATAGAAAATATTTTAATAGATATTCCATTTCGTATAGCTTGGGAAGATTTACCAAGAGATGTGAATTATATAGTTAACTATCTTAAAAAGACATTTTCTGCTGAACAATTAGCTGACGTCAAATTTGAAATAGCAAATGAATTATTTTATCGCAATAAAGCGGCTTGGGTCGTAGGTAAAATAATGATTGGTAAAATTGTTTATCCCTTTTTATTGCCAATCCATAATAATGAGCAAGGTGGTATTTATGTTGATACTTGTCTGACTAATTATAACAATGCCAGTATTATATTTGGTTTTGCCCGTTCCTATTTTATGGTCTATGTTCCATTTCCTGCTGCCTTAGTTTTTTGGTTAAGAGATATTTTACCAGGAAAGTCTATTGCCGAATTGTATATGTCAATTGGCTGTCAGAAACATGGAAAAACCGAGTATTATCGAGAATATCTGGCTTTTATAAACTTTTCACAAGAGCAGTTTATTATTGCGCCTGGAATCAAAGGTATGGTAATGCTAGTTTTTACTTCTCCTTCTTTTGAGCGAGTTTTTAAAGTGATCAAAGATCGCTTTTTGCCACCAAAGCAAGTTACGCAGGAGCGTGTAAGAGCATGCTATCGGATAGTTAAAGAGCATGATCGGGTTGGTAGAATGGCGGACACCCAGGAGTTTGAAAATTTTGTTATCGCAAAAAAACATATTAGTGAAGAATTGATGGCGGAATTATGGCGTGAGATACCCTCCAAACTTCAAGATTTAGGCGATAAGATTTTGATCCGTCATCTCTATATGGAACGAAAGATGATCCCGCTGAATATTTATACCGATCAAGTTAAAGGTGAAGAATTAAGATGGATCATTGAAGATTATGGCAATGCTATCAAACAGTTAGCTGCAGCAAATATTTTCCCAGGTGATATGTTATTTAAAAATTTTGGCGTTACTCGTCATAGACGAGTGGTTTTTTACGATTATGATGAAATTTGTTATATGACTGAGATGAATTTTCGTAAAATACCAGAGCCGCTTTATCCGGAGCAAGAGATGGCTGACGAACCATGGTATAGTGTTGCTGAACATGATGTATTTCCCGAAGAGTTTCGCCATTTTCTTTGTAATGATCCTGTTATTAAAAAATATTTTGAAATGCATCATGCTGATCTATTTAGTACAGAATATTGGCAATCATTACAAAATAAAATATGTCAGGGGTATATAGCCGATGTTTTTGCTTATCCGGTAAAGCAAAGGTTTAGTCAACGCACATTTTAATATAAGCAAATACAGTTATATATACTATATTCAAATAGAGTTAAACCTCGACTTAATGATTGAACTTGTGAGACGAATGATATGCGATTATTAGAGCTTTTGATTTTGTTTTTTTGTTATTAATTGTCGTTTTTTTCAGGTAATTAGGGCTCACAGTTAGAATAAATTTCTATTTATTATGAACGAAATAGCAATAAATTTTCATCGGAGGAGTTGTTTTTTGTTAATTAAAAAATTTTTACTGAATAATATCTATTCAAACATACTATTTTTTTAGTTAAATATAATTATTATTGAGCAATGATTAACCAATTGTTTTTTTAATTGATCGCTTAATAATATTAATCAGACATAAAGTAAAATATTTATTTTTGTAATATAAACATTTGATTAAATAAGTTTTAATTTTATTATTAACCTAACTTGGAATTAAACAGATTATTGGAGAATCGTTTTCTGGTATTATTCGTATTTTAATAAGTTACCATTCTTAATGAGAAAATATGACGTTTTTTTAATTAATTAAAATTAATTTCTAAGAAGATGTAAATGAGTAATATAAATATCATTGATGGTATTAAAAGTTTTTTTAATTCTACAGTTAATTCGACAAATAAAACAGAACAACCGGCAACAGCAAATAAATTTGATAAATTATCTTTAGCCATGACAAAATGGTGTGATCCATCTGATAAAGATGAAGTTGAGCGACATTTACAAACTTTGTCCCATCATCAATCTATTGATAATACCGAAACGGTTTATGCTAAGCTATCAGCATTTATTAGGCTTGCTACATTGGCAGGTGAAACACATCGAAATGATTTTAAAATACAACTTTCTCCATATTTGGATATGTCAAAGGTTGACTCCTATAATGGTTTTAGCCAAATAACTTTATCGGTAAAAGATGTATTGGATAAGGAATCTATCTGGTTTGGCGAGCCGATGTATGAACTATTTTGTGCAATGAAAGTACCCTTAACAAATTCTTCTGAATATTTGGCTGCCAAAAGCAGTATGTCAGAAGAAGAGATCCATTCCTTTATGCAGAAAGAATTGGCATTGATTATAGATGATAATGATTCACAAAGCTTTAGACTGCAAGGGATTGAAGATAAAAATCAGGAACGTTTAGATATCGCTAAATTTTCTTTAGAGGTACGGCAAAATTTGATGGAAAATAAGCAATTCTTACAGGCTTTTATTATGGCAAAAATGAAATGTTTTGATTATTTTTCTGCGACTGCTTCATCTTTATCATCAATTTTTTCTGAACTAGCTTGCCATAATTCCTTTGAAATGGCACAAAATTTAAAGGGCGAATTTGATAAAGTTAGAGAGAATACTGAGCAAACCTTATTTAATTTATTTAATCAAAAGAATATAGATACAGAAAACATTATTGAACATTGTTATATGCTAATGAAGTAAATATAGTATTTACATTGGTGATTTAAATTGTTTTTACCCAAAAGAGCATTGATGAGTATATACTCTTTTGGGGGTTATGTTTTGCTTATTGAACACGGCATAACCTTCCTATCATGCAAATTCATTTTTATTTAAAATAAATTAATGTAAGGTGATAATTAATAATAATTTATTATTGTAAAATTTATTTTTATAAAAATTTGGCTTTTAAATATAAATGCCATTTTATTTATATCTGTAAAATAGCTAAGCCGAGTATTTTTATTGACATGGACAACTATTTTTAAGGATATATTGATGGGTGTTACTCTGGAACGTATTAAAAATTTTTTTCATATTCAACAGATAGAGACAGATAAAGCAAAGTTAGTGTTAGTGACTGATTTTGATAAATTATCACAAGCAATGAACAATTGGGGCTCGCCTTTTCATAAAGGTGAAATAGAAAAGCAGTTACAGATTTTATCTAATTCAACTACAAATAATATTCCTAAAACAACTTACAACAAAATTTTAGCCTTTAGTCAGCTTGCTAAGCTTGCTGGTGAAAAACATCGATATGATTTTCAGATAGATATCGCTGGGGAATACAATAATCAAATAAAGCTGTCAGTAAAGGATATATTTAGTCAAAATTTTACTATTTTTGATGATCCAATGGTCGAATTACATAATGCATTAAAGATACCTTTAATGAATGGTTCTCAATTTTTAAAGACTAATAGTGATATAGAACAAAAACAACTTATTAATTTTATAAAGGATAATGTTAAATTAACGATTAATAATGAAGAAAAAACAGAGTTTAATATTGCGGGTGTTACCAAAAGTAATCAAAAGCGTTTAGGGGTAGCAGATTTTTCTTCATTAATACTAGTTAACTTAGCTGAAAATCAAGAATTATTGCAAACCTATATTAAGGCTAAAATGAAGTGTTTTGATTATTTTAGTGGTATTTCTATATATTATGCGCCAATTATTGCAGAATTAGCGAATGATAGTAAAACAGAAAACCTAGCTATAGCAATAAAGAAACAGTTTAATGATATGAGGGATAAAGTAGAAGCGGTATTATCTAAGCAATTGGTCATAAATCCAGGTGCATTTGTAGACTATTGTAATAATATAATAAATAAAGATACATAAATTAAATTTACTTTTTAATCCTCTTTAAAGAGGGTTAACTGATTAATATTAGTGTTTTAACAGTTCCATTTAGTTAACTATTTGTAAATGTTTTAATAAATTTTCCTGATTATTTAGTAATGAACATATCCTTTTAGTAGAATAGAATCATTTTTATTACAATTAAATTTTATTTTTATTTAAATATATTTAATTATGCAATTACCACTATTTAGATAGCTAGATGTTTTAACTAAAAAATTTCAAATATTAGCATATAATAAAATAAGAGGTTTTGATTATTTTTTTGCTATTTTTTCATTATTTTAATTGCTGGCAACTTTATCAATTTCTAATTTGATTACATAAAGTTTGGATTATTTAGAAAATTAAAAAAATTAACGAAAGGAAAGAAAAATTTTTTATTGAGTTAGTCAGTTTCATTAGAAAAAATTTGGTAATTAGCTTAGTTAATTTGGCTACGGTAATGAATTAGTCAATAAGCGATGTAAAGATGAATATAATAGGTGTGAAGAGGAATAAAATTTATTTAATACAATAGTGTTGAGGGTAATTTTATTTTAAAAATGTAAAAATATTATTAACATTTTCTGTTTTATAATATAGTTTTCATCCTCGTGTTTTTTGGTTCAAATTAATATTTGGATAGTGAACTAAATGAAAAAAAATTATTTATAACTTGCTTGATATTATTAAATTTTTCATTGGCAAAGAGTGATGTTTTGCCACAAATTGACATGAATATAGCAATTAATACGCAATCTGTTGAACAAGAGAAAAACGACACATTTAGCCAACAATTAAAAAAAGCCTCGCAAGGTGAGATGAACGCCATAATGAATGTTGCGATAACATATCTTTATGGCTCAAAAGATATACAAGAAGACATTGGCAAAGCTAATTTTTGGTTCGAAAAGGCAATTAAAGAAGGCAATAGCGATGCCTTTTATTATATGGGAGTGATTAATCAAAGAAAAAAAGATTATAAAGCTGCGGTAACCTGGTTGCAGCGGGGTGCAAACAAAGGTGATCCTTATGCTCAATCTGGTTTAGGTTATATGTATACTGTTGGATTAGGGGTAGATAAAGATTATAAACAAGCTAAAAATTGGTATGAAAAAGCTGCCTTGCAGCAGGATGCTTATGCTCAATTTGTTCTGGGATATTTATACCAGAATGGATTTGGTGTTAGTCAAGATTATAAGAAAACCAGAGAGTGGTATGAGAAAAGTGCTGATCTGGGTGATTTAGGTGCATTGAATAATTTAGCCCAGATTTATGAGAAAGGCTATGGGGTTAAAAAAAATCCTGCTTATGCTATTGAATTGTATCGGCGTGCAGCATATAGCGGTGATGCTATTGCTCAATATAATATGGGATTTATTTATGATGATGGAGAGTATTTAGAAAAAAATAATTATCAGGCTTTTTATTGGTATAAGCGAGCCGCAGAACAAGGACATATCGATGCACAGTATCATCTTGCCGAATTTTATCAACATGGCTATGGAGTAGAGCAGAATGCTATTTTAGCTAGGCAGTGGTATCAGGTATTAGCGGATGCTGGCTATGCTGATGCAAGTTTAAAAGTCGCTTATTATTATGAAAAGGGCATTGGTATAAAGAAAGATCTTACTAAAGCGGCACAACTGTATCAGATCATGGCAAATAGTGGTGAAGCTAAAGCGCAATACCGACTGGCGCAACTCTATTTAGCTGGTAAAGGTATTAATAAGCAGCCTAAAAATGCATTTAGCTTAATGCAAAAAGCAGCACAAAAAATACCCCATGCAAAAAATCAGCTGGGACTTTTTTATTTTTATGGCATAGGTACTGAAAAAAATCCACAAAAAGCCAGTGAACTGTTTTTATCTGCTGCCTATAAACAAGAGACCGATGCACAAAATAATTTAGCGGTCTTATATGCTACCGGTCAGGGATTAAGAAAAAATATTTTCCGCGCTATTATGTGGTTTGCAACTGCTGCAAAGCTTAATAATGTTACTGCTAAAGAAAATCTTAAACGACTACAAACGAGTTTAGTTATCAAGCCAACAGATTTGAAATTATCAGAAAAATATGACTAACTAACTTTTCATTGGCAAAAAGTCAATCTCACCGCTCAATTTGTCATTTTAAGCGGTGATAATATCTCGGTTATTCAAAAAGATTTTTATGCAGTATTTGAATAATCGTTTCTGCTTCTTTATCGGCTACCAGTAGACAAATATTATGACTACTAGCGCCATAACAGATCATACGAATATTATAAGTCGCTAGTGCGCTAAAAATTTGACTTCCTAGACCATTTATTTGCGATAAGTTGTTACCAATAATGGCAACGAGTGCTAACCCTTCCTCAACATCTACACGACATAATTTGGCTAATTCCGTTATTAAAGTCTCAGTCAATAGATTTCCATTGGTGCTGGTAGAGCCGGTGGTATCCAGCGTTAAAGCGATACTCACTTCGGATGTAGTAATGAGATCAACAGAAATATGGTGTTGCGATAATAGTGTGAATACTTCAGCAAGAAATCCGCGCGCGTGGAGCATTTTCAGACTATGCAAAGTGAGGAGTGTCTGTTTTCGTCGTAGAGTTAGTGCTCGAAATTGAGGTAGTTTCTCGGTACTGGTGCAGATAAGGGTGCCACCTTCTTCTGGCATTTGGCTTGAACCGACAAAGACGGGTATTCCTGCTCGAATAGCGGGTAACAATGTTGCAGGATGTAAGATTTTGGCGCCGAATGTAGCCATTTCGGCTGCTTCGTTAAAAGTGATAGCGCTAATCGATTTGGCACTAGCAACAATACGCGGATCGGTCGTGTAGATACCCGCTACATCTGTCCAGATATCAACCTGGGTAAAGGATAGCGCTTCCGCGATTAGTGCAGCGGTGTAATCACTACCTCCGCGCCCTAATGTTGTTGTTCGGCCTGCCGCATCTTGGCCTATAAAACCTTGAGTCACAATCAGGCTTTCTTGTAGCTTAGGTTGTAGATATTTATCTGCTAGTTGCTTTAATTGTTGCTGATTGGGTTCGGCTTTACCAAATTTATCATTGGTCTTCATAATATTACGAACATCAAACCAGGTTGCGTTTACTCCAGCTTGTCGTAGAATTTCAACAAATAGGTAGCTTGACATCAGTTCACCATAGCTGACAATTTCATCAATCTCTAGTGCGGTAAGTGGTTGTCGGGCCGTAACTTCAGATAAAGTAGTAAGTCTTTCCAGTAAGTGGTCAATAGTTGGTTGAATGTCAGCAGAATTATCTAGACGATTCATTATTGTGTATTGAAGCTGACTAATTTGTTTTAATAGCGCCTTACGTCTATTGTCATTATACGCTTGAGTAAGGTTGAGTAGTAGATTGGTAATGCCTGACGAAGCTGAAAGTACAACAATTCGCACATTTTTATTTGTAATAACGATATCGGCACTTTTACACATAGCATCAAAATTAGCGACACTGGTGCCACCAAACTTGGCAATAATAAATTTTTTATTTGCGCAGACGGTATAAACTGGGTGCATAATGCTATCCCCATATATTTAAATGGCGAACAATTAATCTACCTTTATCGAGTTATTGTCTGAAGGTCAATTTATTTTTAGCAAAATCAATAATTTTTATAATGACAAAAAGATTATCAATTTGATCGATATTCGATCAATGATGCGACGATGTGATTAAATTAACCAGCGGAAGGCATTAAAAGAAGTTAAATTGATGGTGTGAATGAGTTACTATCCAATCATTAATAGTTGCAAATCTGATTTGAAGAAAGATAGAGAGTATTTCAATGGAAAACATTAATCCAAGTCTAACAGCAGCATGGCACGAATTAGAACAACATTATCAAACAATAAAAGATATCCATCTGCGTGATCTTTTTGTTAATGATGCTGACCGTTTTGCTAAGTTTTCACTCACTTTTAATGACCAAATCTTGGTTGATTTTTCTAAAAATCGAATAACTGATGACACCTTGCATAAATTACTGGATTTAGCAAAAGAGACAAAGTTAAGCAGTGCAATTAATAGTATGTTCTCTGGCGAGAAAATCAATAGAACTGAAGATAGAGCCGTTTTGCATATTGCTTTACGTAATCGTAGCAATAGCCCAGTAAAGCTTGATGGTGTTGATATTATGCCACAAGTTAATGCTGTGTTAGATAAAATGCGTTGTTTCAGTGAGCGTGTCATTAATGGTGATTGGAAAGGATACACTGGTCAGGCAATAACAGATGTTGTTAATATCGGTATTGGTGGTTCTGATCTTGGCCCATATATGGTGACAGAAGCACTTAGACCTTACAAAAATCATTTAAATATGCATTTTGTTTCCAATATAGATGGCAGCCATATTGCTGAAACATTGCAAAGAATTAAACCTGAAACAACATTATTTTTAATTGCCTCTAAAACGTTTACCACCCAAGAGACAATGACTAATGCCCTAACTGCCCGAAAATGGTTTTTAGATGTCGCGGAGGATGAGAGTCAGATCGCAAAACATTTTGTTGCTTTATCAACCAATGAACAACAAGTGGCTAAATTTGGCATCGATACCCAAAATATGTTTGAATTCTGGGATTGGGTTGGCGGTCGTTACTCTTTGTGGTCTGCTATTGGTCTCTCGATTGTTCTTTCCATCGGATTTAATAATTTTGAGCAATTACTAAGTGGCGCTCATGCAATGGATCGCCATTTTGCTGAGACGGCTTTTGAGCATAATATTCCAGTAATATTAGCGTTAATTGGTATTTGGTATAATAATTTTTTTGCTACAGAGACCGAGGCCATTTTACCTTATGATCAATATTTACATCGATTTGCCGCTTATTTTCAACAAGGCAATATGGAATCAAATGGTAAATATGTAGATCGTAATGGCGAAAAAGTGAGTTATCAAACGGGGCCTATTATTTGGGGTGAACCAGGAACTAATGGTCAGCATGCGTTTTATCAGTTGATCCATCAAGGTACAAAACTTATTCCTTGTGATTTCATTGCACCTGCTATTAGTCATAATCCATTAAGTGATCACCATAACAAATTAATGTCTAATTTTTTTGCTCAAACAGAAGCGTTAGCATTTGGCAAAAATCGGCTTGAAGTGGACGAAGAATTTAAAGCTGCCGGCCAAGATCCGGCTAAAATGGGCTATGTTGCGCTTTATAAAGTTTTCCAAGGTAATCGTCCCACTAACTCTATCCTCGTTAATCAAATTACGCCTTATACATTAGGTGCTTTGATTGCAATGTATGAACACAAGATCTTTGTGCAAGGTGCTATATTGAATATTTTTAGTTTTGACCAATGGGGTGTCGAACTTGGTAAGCAATTAGCCGGTCGTATTCTACCTGAGTTGGCAACTCAGGCTAAAATTGATAGTCATGACACCTCTACCAATGGATTGATTAATTGTTTTAAAGCTTGGCGCCAATAATTTTTTACCAAAGTCTGTAACAGCAGGTTTTGGTTATAGTAAATAAACTGCCAGATAGATCACTTCTTGCTAATATAAAGATTGCAAAATTAATAAAAATTTTGCAATCAGGGATAACTTTTTATATAAATTAGTAGATCCTATCATTTCATTCATTATTAACATGATATCTTCTATTTTAAATTTCCAGATAGAATGAGAGAAGTATTCTATGGGCGTAGCTGTAAAAATAAGCCATATAAAAAATCAGTCACTTTTTTGCAATCAATCGATTAATTGGTTTTCTGCACAAGAAATTAACGTACCGGATCCAATATATAATTGGTTAACCGAATTAGGTTCAATGACTCAGCGTCTTGCTCGCTATTGTCAGCACGTCACGGTAAAACCTTATCAAGAAGGTTTTATTTTATTAGATAGTCAGGACGAAGAAGCTCAACTTTTGCCTAATAGCCAGCGCTATTGGTTACGTGAAGTCGTACTTTTTGGTGATGGTTGCCCATGGTTATATGGGCGGACAGTGATCCCAGAAGAGACATTGACGGGTCCTGAATGTGAGTTAATAAATTTAGGCAATGTGCCATTAGGACACCATTTGTTTAGTAGAAATAATTTAACTCGTGATTATATTAATTTAGGCATACAGAATAATTGTTGGGTAAGGCGTTCGTTATTAAGATTATCGGCTAAGCCTTTACTATTAACTGAACTTTTTTTGCCAGATTCACCTATCTATACAAAATAATAAGGAGATAAATAGATTGGCAGGGCAAACGACGTTGAAATTGAATAAATGGCGAGCCTATTTTCGCTTAATGCGTATTGATAAACCGATAGGTATTTTACTATTACTATGGCCTACTTATTGGGCATTATGGTTAGCAAGCCGAGGGTTACCAGATCTTTTTATTTTGTTGGTTTTTACTGTGGGTGTCTTTTTAATGCGTGCCGCTGGTTGTGTTATTAATGATTTTGCGGATAGAAAATTTGATGGATATGTTGCCAGAACCCGAGAGCGCCCTCTGCCAAATGGTGAGGTAACAGAAAAAGAAGCTAAGACGCTATTTTTCTCATTGGTTATTATCGCATTTATATTAGTGTTGGCCTTAAATCAAATGGCTATTTGGTTATCGGTGATTGGGTTATTATTAGCTTGGATTTATCCATTTATCAAACGATTTAGCCATTTTCCACAGATTGTTCTGGGTGCTGCGTTTGGTTGGTCAATTCCAATGGCGTATGCAGCAGTTAGTGAGTCCTTACCTTTGGAGTGTTGGTTATTATTTCTGGTTAATATCATTTGGTCTATTGTTTATGATACCCAGTATGCCATGGTTGATCGTAGTGATGATATTAAAATTGGAATAAAATCAACCGCAATTATTTTTGCTCATTTTGATAAATTGATTATTGGTATTTTACAATTAGCTATGGTTTTGCTGTTATTTTATATAGGGCAACAGCTAGATTTGGGGGTGCCTTATTTTGCTAGTTTGATATTCGTAGTAGGCTTATTTATCCATCAACAAAAACTCATTGCCAATCGTCAACCAGCATTATGTTTTAAAGCATTTATGAATAACAATTATGTGGGGTTGGTATTATTTATTGGTATCTTATTAAATTATTTTTAATTAAAAAAAGGATAATCTCAAGTGATTATCCTGAGTGTGGTTTTGGGCGATTTCAGTCTAAATCGTTTTACGTTACTATATTGATATAAAGATGATTTATTCAGGCAATGGCTCATGAGTAACGTGTTTGACTCCTTCAATGGTTAAACAAACCTCAGGAGATATTAACTTAGCGATAATACGATAAAGTCGTTGTACATTTGCGCTGATAATCGCATCACCTTCTCTATTAATATAACCTTCCTGTTTTAATGTATTTACCAGTGTGGAAAAAACAGCTTTATCAAAGAATTCTGGGGCGTTGATACCATGCAGTACAGACAGACGTTGAGCGAGAATACGGCTCTCTTTTTCTAGTATTCCTCGGCTAATTTCAGGTATGGTACTGAGTAGCGAAAGTGTAATTGCATAGCGCTGTAGCGTTTCTTTAATACCAGCAGCTAAAAGCTGAAGAGGGCGAATACGAGCTGGATTGATAGTTACAAAACCTTCTGCTGTTAATAGTATTAGTTGTTGGCGTGCCAATTCATCCAACAGAATATCGATAGATTCAGGCAATTCTTCAATGCTATATCGCATGAAGAGTTCTGCTTTTAAGAATGGATAGATGAGTGCAACTTGATAACCAATTTCCTGACGTTGAACATTTTCATTATGCAATACGATATTGGCTACTAAGGAAGGCAAAACTAGTAAATGCATAATATTGTTTCGATAATAGGTCATCAATACTGCATTTTCACGTGGTAATACGACAATATCACCCATACTGTCATGTTCGACTTCAAACTTATCCAATTGCAATGCGTCTTCTAATAGCTGCTCGGCAGTTTTATTTGGTGTCGTGCTATCACCACTATAAGGCACATTTCTTAATAGTTGAAGGTAACATTCTATTTGTTCAATCAGTTGTTCTCGGGTTAATGCACGCTGGCGTGAGGCTAACAACACCGTTGAACATAAATTTACCGCATTAGCGGCAGCGGCGTTGTTAATTCTAACCATAATTTTATGAGCTAGCCGAGTCACGGTTAAATTTAGCCATGTTGGACGTTGGGGCTCAATGGCATCAATAGATTGACGCCACTCTGGAACATGTTTATTCAAATATTGTGTTAGCGCAATCGGTTGACCAAAATTAACATAACCTTGTCCTAGTTTACGCAATTTGCGTAAACCTCTTAACATTGAAAAAAATCCTTCTTTCTCTTTTGCTGCCCCTTTTAGTTCCTTAGCGTAGGTAGCAACCTCTAATACATGCTCATAGCCAATGTAAATAGGGACAATGGTAATTGGACGTGAATCACCTCGTAGCATTGCTTGTAGGGTCATTGACAGCGTGCCAGTTTTTGGTTCCAGTAGTCGGCCTGTTCGAGAGCGGCCGCCTTCGACAAAATATTCAATTGAATAACCACGAGCAAACAGTTCACTGAGATACTCACGAAATATGGTGGAGTAAAGTTTATTGCCCTTGAAGGAGCGGCGAATGAAAAAAGCACCTAAGTGACGAAAAATTGGGCCAGCAGGCCAAAAATTAAGATTGATACCAGCGGCGATATGAGGAGGAACTAAGCCTTGATGATAAAGTACGTAAGAGAGCAATAGATAATCCATGTGACTACGATGAGAAGGAATATAGACAATTTCATGGCCATCTTGCGCTAATTGGCGTACACGTTCGGCATGTTGCACATTAATTCCTTGATAAAGTCGATTCCATGTCCAACTAAGTACGCGGTCAGTAATACGGATCGCTTCATAGGAAAAATTAGCGGCAATTTCTTCCATCATGGCAATCGCATTATGTTTTGCCTTATCTAGTGAGATTTTTTTTGCTTTAGCCTCATCTTCAACTGCTTTTTCAATTGCTTTTGAAGTTAACAGCTTATTGAATAGATCGTGGCGTACAGGAAGTTTGGGGCCAACTGCTGCCAATCGTTGCCGTGAATAGTGAATGCGGGCGACTCGAGCAAGTTTGTTGGCAATAATTTTATCAGTACCATATTCGCCAGCCATTTGGCGCAAAGAGACAGTGGGTGAAAAACGAACAAAACTGTCACGTCCTAACCGGATAACGGCAAAGAATTTTTGAATACCATTAAGTAAACGTAACGGAGGCGCTGGTGAGTGGCCTTCTCGACCAGGTGCTCGACCGAACATCACTGATACGGGTAGCATCTGAATGTTTAGTTCGGGATTATGGCAATGAAGATCAAGATAAGCCGTAAACGTTTTTACGGAATCTTTACGTGGATTTGGCGAATAATAACGAAAGACACGCGGGCCATCATCGATAAAGACATAGGCAGGTAATTTAATTTCGTCTATTTCAATCGGATCAAGTGGATCAGGTAAACCAATAGAACAACATTGTTGACGTAACGTCAATAAGTCTGTTTTAGAATGATAAGGTAATACATATAGAAAAGGACGTGTCGTATCAAGATGCAATTCTTTAATTGGATCTGCTGGTATGAGTTTACTTTTTACCAATAATTTCATTGGTAAATCTAATAGATTGTAGTAAATTTTACGCCAAAATGACATAGATGAGCGATAGCCTCTTATTTGAATCCTACCCAAGCATATCAGAAATAGTAATTAATATCTGTTTAAAAGATAATAATTATACTAAATCCCATATAGAACTATATCTAGAGAGTAAATTTTATGGCAAATCAAACAACGGGACTAACCCGAATTATTAAAGCAACCGGTTATTCGCTCAAAGGATTAAGGTCAACTTGGAAGAGTGAAGCCGCTTTTAGACAAGAAGCAATTATGGTGATTATTGCCATCAGTGTGGCTTTTTTCCTTGATGTACAATGGATTGAACGGTTACTACTTATAAGTTCAGTGGTATTAATAGCTATTGTTGAATTATTAAATAGTGCGATTGAAGCAGTGGTTGATAGAATTGGTACAGAATTACATGAACTTTCTGGTAAGGCAAAAGATATGGGCTCAGCGGCTGTTTTTATTTCAATTTGGTTAGCTATTTTTATTTGGGCAATTGTGATCAGTAATCATTATTTCGTGAGCTAGTTATAAAAAATAGGGTTTTACACATTTTTCAGTTTAAAATCTTGATATAACTGTATATACTTACAGTGACAATGTGCGAATGCAAATAAATAGGGGGCGAAATGAAAGAATTAACGTTGAGGCAGCAGCAGGTCTATGATCTGGTGCGTGAACACATTTCGCAAACGGGTATGCCTCCCACACGCGCTGAAATTGCAACAAGTTTAGGTTTTCGTTCACCAAATGCAGCAGAGGAACATTTAAAGGCTTTGGCACGTAAAGGCGTGATCGAAATTGTTTCCGGTGCTTCTCGCGGTATCCGGCTACTACAAGAAGAAAATGAGGATGAATGGTTACCACTTATTGGTCGGGTGGCGGCAGGAGAACCATTACTTGCCCAAGAACATATCGAAAGCCATTATCGGATTGATGCTACTATTTTTAGACCTAGTGCTGATTTTTTATTGCGTGTTAATGGTATGTCCATGAAAAATATCGGAATTATGGATGGTGATTTACTTGCTGTACACAAAACACAACAGGTACATAATGGGCAAATTGTTGTTGCACGTATTGATGATGAAGTGACGGTTAAACGTTTCAAGCAAGCGGGTAGTAAAGTTGAATTAATTGCTGAAAATCCTGAATTTGAGCCAATTATTGTGGATTTGCGGACACAAAACTTAACTATTGAAGGACTCGCTGTTGGTATTATTCGTAGTAGTGATTCATTTTAGTCAAATTTTTAGTCATTTTATATCTAATTAATTTTTTAAGTTAATTCAGTTTAATTTATTGAAAAAAATATTATTATTTTCTAGTTTGTTTGATTTATAACTAATAAGTATTAAGTAAGATATTTTAAATTTTTATTGATTTTTTAATAAAGGCCGATTGTTCATACGCCTGGCCTTTGTATCTCTATTTAACCTTAATAATGCATAGTTTTAACAGGATTTTTTCTCGATTTTGTAGCAAGGCGAGCATAGTCCATGGCTTTCAACAACGGTATGAGATAACTGAAAACCAGTCTGTTTGGCTAATTTTATAATAGCGGTTTCTACTGTTTGACCATTACTTTCGGCGACACTGCCGCAACTGTCACAAATTAACATAACTGAAGTATGTTTAGGATCCTCAAAATGATGACAAATAACATAACTATTTGTTGATTCTATTTTGTGAATAAATCCTTGTTCTAAGAGAAATTCTAGGCCACGATATATGGTTGGTGGTTTAGCTTGAGGTTCAGAAATTCTAAGTAGGTCAAGCAAATCATAAGCACTAATAGCACAAGGTTGAGCTGCTACAAGGCGCAATACCTCTTCTCTTTGTGGCGTTAAACGTACGTTACGCGCTTGGCATATTTTCTTAGCTTGGGACAGTATTTTTTCCTGATCTTGCTTTGTCATGAATTATCCTAAGGTGAAGATCATTATAATAATGATATTATCATATTTATACTTTTTGATATCTACCATAGTTCTAAAATAAATAATATCTTTTACTATTTTCTAATAATGTTTTTTTATTTTCTATTGTTATAAATAGATACTAAATTGGAAAATAGCACATATAGTCAATCGTAATTAAAATGATTAATTTCAACGAGCTAACGGAACTAATATTAATTATTGCTGGTTATATTAAGAGCTATAAAACCGATAACGAGTTTTACTTGTGCTCAGATCCGCCTCTTTACTGAGATTCCTATCACAAATCTATTATATTATTTTTTTATAACTGATAATTATCAGTAAGATTTTATATATTGCCTGATTTTTAACGGAGTTTTTAATGAGTGATACCAAAAAAATACACCATGTTTTTATACTGATGGGGGTATCTGGTAGTGGTAAATCTGCAGTTGCGAGTGGGATCGCTCAGAAAACAGGAGCTGCGTTTTTAGATGGTGATTTTTTGCATCCACGTGCCAATATTGAAAAGATGTCGGCTGGCCATGCTTTGAATGATTCTGATCGACTGCCTTGGCTTAAAGCATTGAATGATGCTATTTTTGCTATGCAAAGAACAAATAGTGTTTCTTTAATTGTTTGTTCCGCTTTGAAAAAAAAATATCGAGATATTTTAAGAGATGGAAATCAACATCTGTCATTCCTTTATCTTGAAGGAGACTTTAAGTTAATAGAAGGCCGATTAAAAAAGCGTAAAAATCATTTTTTCAAACCAAATATGTTGGTCTCGCAGTTTGACACTTTGGAAGTACCCAGTAATGATGAAAAAGATGTGTATGTCATCGATATTAAGCCACCATTAATTGAGGTTATTGATAATACAGTAAAATTAATTGATGAAATTATTACTAAGGAAAATAGATGAACACGCCTATTCCTGAAACATTCAATATGCTGATATTGACCTTGACTGCAGCAGGTGCAGTCTTTTTATTGTTGTTTCTGGTTATGTATGCAAGATTACACGCTTTCATTGCATTGATGGTAGTTTCTATTTTAGCGGGACTGTTTTCTGGCATGCCGGTTAAAAAAATTATAGAAACAATGCAAGAAGGTATGGCAGGAACATTAGGATTCTTAGCAATTGTTGTGGCATTGGGAACCATGTTTGGACGAATACTCCATGAAACGGGCGCATTAGAGCAAATTGCGATAAAATTAATAACTTGTTTTGGTGAAAAGCGGACTAATTTAGCTATAGGTATTACAGGATTAATTTGTGCATTGCCACTTTTTTTTGATGTCGCCATAGTATTATTAATTGGTATTGTTTTTACCATTACTAACCGTTTAGGCGGGAATGTTGTTAAAACAGCTATCCCGCTCTTTGCTGGAGTAGCTGCTGCTGCTGCATTTTTACTTCCGGGCCCAACGCCAATGTTGGTTGCATCTCAGATGAATGCTGATTTTGGTTGGATGATTTTAATTGGCATATGTGCAGCGATCCCTGCAATGCTTATCGCTGGCCCATTATTTGGTAATTTTATTAGCCAACATGTTTTTATTGCGTTACCTGAAAATTATCAAGGTAATAAGAGCAAAAAAGGAAAAATGCCAAGTTTTACATTCAGCTTATTAATCGTACTATTTCCTTTAGCGTTGGTAGGATTGAAAACATTAAGTAATTATTTTTTGGTAAAAGATTCTGTTGCAGAGCAATGGTTAGAGTTTATTGGCCACCCATTTATAGCATTGCTGTTAGCTTGTCTATTTGCTATCTATGGTTTAGGGTTTCGCTATGGTATGAATAGAGAAAAAGTGATGGAAATCTGCTCCGCAGCGATCCAACCGGCAGGAATTATTTTACTCATAACAGGCGCTGGAGGCGTTTTTAAGCAAGTTTTAGTAAATTCAGGTGTTGGGCCAGTATTAGGTAATGCGTTAATGAATACTGGTTTACCAATCGCATTGGCTTGTTTTGTCTTAGCGGCTGCTGTACGTATTATTCAAGGCTCAGCGACGGTAGCTTGTTTAACAACTATTGGGCTTATATTGCCGGTTATCAGTGAGTTAGGTTATTCTGGCGCTCAATTAGCTGCTTTGGCAGTTTGTATTTCTGGCGGATCAATTGTACTAAGCCACGTAAATGACTCTGGGTTTTGGTTATTTAGTAAATTTACTGGTGCTAGCGAGGGCCAAACATTAAAAACTTGGACTTTAATGGAAACCATTCTAGGGACAGTTGGTGCGATTATAGGGATGCTATTTTTTGTTTTTCTTTGATGCTAGCGAATAAACCGAATTTTAAATGATGCTATTCTGTTAGGGATCAGTGTGTTTATATTAAAAAAATAATAAAATCCATACATTTATTATGTATGGATTTTATTTTTAGTAATTATTACAGCAAAGTCGATCAAATATGTTTTGGCATATTCTGTTGAACTTGGGTGATTAATTCTTCGTTACTAGAGAACATCTGTTGTAAATAACGATTATATTCTCTTCCAAGTTGTGAGTAGTTTTTCAGATGATCAATTAATACACTAGTATTTAATGAATTCTGAGTTCTACGCTGCTGTGCGCGTGAATTGCGTAATAATTGATAGGCATTATTAGTATTCAAATTCTTTAAGTATGCATAGACAGATGCATCGACAGATGAATATACCGCATAGCCTTTGATGGTACCTTTGCTATAGGTACACTTACGACCGCATTTCATGCCAAACAAGTTATTATTTTTCTGTGCTAAGCCAGAAGCTCCCCAACCTGATTCTGTTGCTGCTTGGGTAACAACAAAATGGGTAGGAATAATATCTACACGACTTAGCAGATTGTTCCAGTTTAAGCTAGCAGGGGAACTGCATTGTATATTATAACTGGTACAAATCTGATTTAGTCGTTGTTTATCGGCTGCATTCCAATTTTTATTGTAACGCTTGGATAATAACCACTGACGATCTTTCATGATCTTGTAGTTGTATTTTTCAATTATTGGGACAATTGCTTTTAAAAACGCTTTCTTGCGAGCTGCTCCTGATGGGTATTTGCGCATATCAGGCAGACGAGTTAGTTCTTTTGTCTGCACAGGTTTGTAATAATACTCATTTAGAGACAAACTCGTACTGGTTGATGAATAACTAAAACTAGTTGATAACAATAACATCAAGAAAGCGAAGACGGCGTTAGTCCTCATCGTTCGAGAGGGCATGGCGCTTCTCCTCGTTTCAAGTTGAACAAAAATTGCACAAATCCTAGCAGATAAATTTAACAAGTGCTACTCATTATTAGCCATATATTAGTTATATTTTAGTTTTAATTTGTTATTTTTAATGAAAAATAATATTATTTTTATTTTACAATAAGTTGCATTTTTTAATATATAAAAAAGTTAAATTTAATTAATTAATTAGTGAACTACTCTATTTTTAGCATAAATTAATCATTTTATTGCTGCTTTAGCGCTAAATTATCGCGAATTTCAGTAAATTTCGCTATTTGTGAAAAGTCTTCACGCGTCCAGTAACCATTTTTAGCGGGTAACACAGTAGAATATTTTGTTGGCCACAGTTGTAGTTGCGCAAATTGGGATAAATTATAATGTTTATAATTCTGAGGAAGTGACAGTTTGTGTCCGTGTTGGATATTTTTAGGTGGCATGACTGGCATACGTGTACTACTGGTTTCATAGTCTCGTTTTAGCAACAGAAATTTTTCAGGTACATGCATTTTGCTATTCCACCATAGATTATCTTCCTGATCGAACATTTGTTGGGTTTCTTTTTTAGTGTAAGCACCTAATTCTTTTAGTGCTAATGGTAATATTTTAGCCATAGCAGTACTAAATTGTGATACTGAACTTGCTTGACCTTGTAAAATTAGTGTCAGGGCAAGACGAGCGCCTAACAAGTTGGAATAGAGATCTTCAGGTGAAAAAGCGGAAATGCCTTCAGAAAAACCAGGTACAGATTCATAGCCATAACTTTGAGCAATTTCATGCCAGGCAGCTAATTCAAATGCTAACTCAGCCGCGAGGTAAGCACTTAGTGTATAACGTTCAAGATAGGAAGTTGATGGTTTGGTGGCAAAAAGTTGTATTTTGCGGGTAGCTAATTCATCATCCAGTTGTATTTGATAATTTTCTCCCAGATGAGCAAAAATTTCAGTAAAAAGATATAGGGTATAATCTGCAGTATCTTTTACATGGGCAATGTCAATAAACCCTCCTTTTTCTGTATAAAGAATGCCTAATTTTTCTTTACTAAGTCCGCTAAGGGCTGTTAATGTCCCCCAAAAGCTATCATTATAATGATGTTCACCTAGTTTGTTTGCTTCAACAATATTTTCAATTCGATAAAAAGGGATTGGTATTTGCCAAAGTTTAACTTTGAGATTATAACCAAAAGCACAACAAGGTCTTAAGCCTTGCGGTGGTGTTATTGATTGCATAACAGGCCAAACCCTGTGTGCTTCTTCGTGAGTTTCTGTTTTGAGTACTGGCTGTATGGTTATTGAAGTTGTTGCGTTTTCTTTACAACCGATTAAGAAAATGCAAAGGCAGATAATCTGAACAAATAATTTCAAATTCAACCTCCAATCTTTCACATACAGCAATCTGTACTGTTTAACTGAATTATCTTTTTTAAAGATTGATGGTATAAGCCAGAAGTACATAAATCAATCAACTTAATGAGTAATATTATTTTATTTAAAAACGAAATTCGCCCGAGATATAAAAACTATTGCGATTATTAAATCCCACCTCAGTTAAAATATTAAAGTGACGAGTAATTTCGATTCTAGCACCCATCGTACTATTCCATTTGTGCGCAAGATGTTGTTTAACATCAAATTTCATATTAGGATCATCAAGCAATTTAACTAATCCGGCGAATTCTTCAGGTAAATTCAGATTACTAATATTGCCTTTAAAGCGTTGAGTTATATCCTGATACATAGCACCTACCCATACATGTACTTTGGTATTGCCTTGTCCTGATAATAAAGGCTGAAAAGTAAACTCGTAGCCGATGCGCGGCGTAATAACTAACGCACTTATATCCCCATCTAAAATATCAAGGTTAGTACGCGTATAATTAGCATCTAAAGTAGCAAAGAATTGCTTGTAGCCACCAGCTAGAACCACGCCACCACCGTAGGTTTTCCCTTCAAAATCTAATACGAAAGGCATATTTCGTGCAAAATCTAGTTCTGCATCCCCCAAATAAACGCCAGCCAATTTGGTTTTCGAGGAACCTTTGGTTTTGCCATAAACGCCATATATATTTAAAAAAGGTAATACCCAAGTATCTAATTTTAACATATGCGATTCATTTTTCTCGCGGGTATGGCCGGCATTTATTGTTATTAAATCAGAAAATCCTGGGTATTTTGGTGAGATAAAATTAATTTTATCTACGACTACGTCCTGCCGTAGGTTCTTATAGCCATAACCAATACCAAATGGTTCAGGTAGATCATAACCACGAGCTCGTGCTTCATTACCCCAAATTGGCAAAATACGAGACTCGCTCTGTACCGCTGGCCGGGATAGATCATCATCGCGTTGCTGCTGATAAGAGGACTCATTGACTGTGATTGATAATAATGGTCGCTCTTGTGCGAAACTCGAGTATGGCAGAGTAAAAGTCATTATTAGTAACAATAATTTATAAAGGCGAATAGATTTCATTGATTAAAGACACCATTTGATATGTAAAATGTTTGAAAAGTAGAGTAAGCAAACGGGAATAGCTGATTTTGGTTAAGGGAGTGACGCAGCTATATTATTATTTATTAAATATTTTTTTGTTAGTCGCATTGCATATCCTATAAAATTGTAGAAATATAAATTATTGTCTAATTTTTTAATTATGGTCAGTTTTTGTAGTTAAAAGCATTCAGATTATATTTTCAATATAGAAAATCAAATTATTCTATTTTTTCATAAAAATCCTATAAATTTTTTTATGAAAATATAACTCTGATTGAGAGGCTATAGTCATATCAAAATTAACTTGTATTTAGGATTATCTATTTTTTAAATTTTAATTAACTAAAACATATAAAACTTGTTTAAATGTGCCATGATAATGTGAACGAATTGTATAGTAATTTGCTTCATCAAGTGATTGTAGTAGAAATTGGATTTTTTAGTGCTTAATATGTAAATATTTTTAAAATTATTTGAATAAATATTTTTTAAAAGCTTTTTGGTTAGCTTAATCGTAACCAATTTTTTGAATTGATTAAATAAATAAGAGCAACGACTGGTGTCACAAATTTCTCATCGATTGCTTAATTAGTTATCTATTTGATAATTACTATGGTTATTTTTGTTAATGGCGGATTTTTTAAATATAGGATGTTTTTAACTTATCTAATATTGAGTGTTTTATCTGACTTTTTTATAGTAAAAATATTATTGATTTAGTACTGTTTACTATAAGAATAATAGTTTTTTATTGAATGAAAAGCTTTTTTCTTATTTTGAATTATTTTATTTATATTATTGTTAATTGATTTGGCTAATTTCGGATATTGAAAGTAAATGTGGCAATTGTTGACTAGAATAAATAGCTTGATTTATTTTGAACTATGGTTTTTTGCTAATATTTTTAAAAAGATAGATACTCTTTGAACTTATAATATCAAAGAGTATAAATCAAAATTTAAACTGTTAAATGGAACGCAAAACAATAATACCTGGCCGTGAGCGAATATAATCAAGTAGAGGTGTATCAACAACTTTCATATTTTTTGCAAGTGATGATGCATTGCGATAAAAAATTTGCTCTCCTTTTTTAATAACCATGCCGACATGAGAAACATCTAAGCCATCCAGCTTTGAATAAATTCCTATGTAATCTCCGGTTTTTAATTTTTGTAATGTATGTGAGTTTACTTTGTCTGATGGAATATAATTAATTTTACGCTCGATGATATTTAAATCAGGAATAAATTTGCTACCATCAGACTTAAGATTAAGATGTTTAGTTACGGTAATATAGTCATCACTTATTTTATTTGTAATATCATTGGCATTTTGTGGAGAATTAGCAAACCAATCAGAGAAGAAATGCTTTCTTTTTAAGTAACTAACATTGCTATCTGTATAGCGTGTTTTTTTCAGATTTTGTAAAAATGTTTGTTTGTTGGTTGAATGACTAATTGCTTGTATATAATCCAGTAAAGTAAAACAATCAACGCCATTGAAATTGACAACTAAATCTTCCGGTATAGTTGGTGAACCGACAAGTGTATTGGCTTTATAAGGTGTATTTAGGAAAGAAGCTGATATTTCATTTAATAGATCGCTTCTTTCAGCATATTGATTAGGAATAACTTTAGTCGAGATTATTTTATCTAATTTTTGTTCCGTTTTTTTATCAATTTCTATGTTATAGGCTACAACGTGACTAGATGAGATAAAAGTTAAGAACATAATTATATATTTGAGCATAAAAATCTCCTTATTGCCATACGATGGATCACAGATGATATCAGATTTTTATAAAATTGATAAAAATATGTTTTATTCAACTAATAATTTTTAGTTTTATTATATAACTTTATAATATAAAAAATAATGAAATGATATAAAATTTTATTTATACAAAATTAATTAACAATATGATTTTTTTGAAATAATATTTTTTCTATAACCAATCTTTAATGGCTTTATATTGTGAGTTATTTTATGCAAATATTTATTTTCATTATTGTTATTTGATTAAAAGAGATGAAAGTAATAAATGGTATTAATTTTAAAAATGTTGATTATTTGCAATAGATAGGATTGAGTTTGAATTTATCTATGATTTTATATTATTATATTGATTTTTTATAGTTAATAGTTCATTTTATAAAGTTTAAGAAGGTTAGAGAAATGATTTTTATATTAATTTAATGAATGATGATGTAATTGTTATTTATATAATGTGATGATTGTGTAATTAATAGCATCTGGATAGTTATTAATGTAGTTTTGCTATAGTATTATTAAACCATTGAATGGTAGTTTAATAGATAACTCATTGGAAAAGTCACGATTAGTGAGTATAAGTGACAATATTACAGATTAAGTATTGTTAATGTAAGTTTATTAATGAGTTATTAAATGTTAAGAATCTAGCAATACTAAAAGTTAAAAATTTTATTATGATAAGATAACTGCCTATTAAATATCATGTTTTTATATTGTTAGTTGTTTAT
Organism: Arsenophonus apicola; assembly: GCF_020268605.1. Taxonomy (NCBI): domain Bacteria; kingdom Pseudomonadati; phylum Pseudomonadota; class Gammaproteobacteria; order Enterobacterales; family Morganellaceae; genus Arsenophonus; species Arsenophonus apicola. Next base: position 3,010,338 of record NZ_CP084222.1, on the reverse strand, counting down.
TGAAAATCATTAAATAAAATTTTCTATTAGAACATTGACAATAGAATAACTATCAATGCTATTAAGGTTAATCATTTATTAAGTTGAGGGGTGGTAAATGGTCGTTGATTTTTCTATATTAAGAAGAGTAAATAATAACGTTATTCATTATTTAGACGAAGTCTTGTTTACTAGTCACAATTTTTATTTCTATACAAGGATAATGTATGAGTATCAATATAAATATAGGTAAAATGATTAAATTTAAACGAAAAGAAAAAGGATTTTCTGGAGAATTATTAGCTGAAAAAATTGGCGTTAGTCAACAACAGCTCTCACGTTATGAACGTGGGGTCAATGATATTAAAGTAAATACATTATATTCAATTACTCAAGCATTAAATATACCAATAGATTCATTTTTTGCAGAATTAATAGAAAACGAATCAAAAATGAAGCAGAAGAATGCACAATTTGATGAATTTTCATTGTTAGCAGAAAGTGTTATTTTAGAATAATCAAATATAGATTATATTGAGCTTTGTATTTTTATTGTAAATATTTAAGATATTTTATTTTTTAAATTACGATGTTTTTATAAATTAATTTTTAGAATAGTCAATGATTTCAATATTTAATAATATCAATTTTGTTATAATACTATATTTAATAACTTTATATTAATTTAAATATTCATATTATTAATCATATCAAATTAAACAATATAAAATTTTGCCAAAGTTGAGTATTCTATTCAATAACTTTGTACTACATAAATTGTTTTATTGTATTTTGACAATAACTCAACATAAACATAATAAATTCAATTTGTATACTAACAATTATAAAATATATTTTTTGCTATATTTATTTCAATCAAACTTTTAAAATAAAATAATCATGAGATATAAATTTTGAGTTATTAAATTTTTATACATATAGAATAAAATTATTTTAGTTATAGTAATATCCAGCTAATAAAGATAAAAAATAATACTACTATTAACAGTTGATTATAATAATATAATACTGTGATTTAAAAGCAAATTGTACAATTTATTGTTATATATGATATTTTTAGGTAATTGTTAGATAGCACTTTCGTTACTAGTATAAATAAGATATCTTAGTCCACAGTTATAATAAGAATAATGTTAATAAGTAATAAGGTTCCTAATAGGATAAAATTTTTATTCTTTTTTATTGTTGTGATGATTTATTTTTTGTATCAATATAATAAATAGATAATTAATTTTTTTGAAACATAGTTAAAGCGACTCTTATTATTCTAATAATATATCTTATTATTATAAGAAGATATTAATTTATTTTTTTAATAATTTAATAGTATTTTTATTATGTTTAAATTTTTATTTATAGATATATAACGTTCAGTAATTTTAATTTAAAAAAATATGAGTTAATAGATTAAATTTTAATGTAATGATTGATTTGAAATGTATAATTTAATTTATATATTGTGATGAATTTATTTATGATTATTCATAATTTTATTTAAAAAAGGAAAACACATATGAGGATCATATTATTAATTAATTTTATTATCTGTAATTTTTATTATATGAATCTAGCCTTTGCGAAATGTAACGCTGTTGCAGGACTACTAACAATAAGTGGAAGAGATATTGTTGTAAAAAATGAAACCCCTGTTTCTACACTATTAGATACTTTTTCATTAGGTTCTTTTCAAACATATCGTTGTGATGATAATAATACAGCAAATATGCGAACAGGTGGAAGGGCTTATGGTGATTTTGCTACTTATATAGATGGAATCAGAGTATACAAGACTAATATTGAAGGTATTGGTTATTCATTTGGTGTTCAATCGATGTGTGGTGATTTATCATTTCCTACTGAAGGTTGGAGGGGAGATTTAGATAATATAGCAACTTGTTGGAATGAAGATATTTGGAACCAGATAACACATAATTTTGAGGTCAGGATCTATAAAATAGGCCCTACTACAGGAAGTGGTATTGTTGAAAAGAAAAAAATTGGAGCCACAATTTTAGCGTTTAATAACCAAAATACATTGGCACATGAAAATTCAATTTTTTTAAATAATTTTAGAGTTGTGACGTTGAATACTAATGATAATAAGCCGGATAATAATGGCTCAATTGATAATAGTGCCGGCCAAGGCAATAATAACAATAATAATGGTTCGCTAGATAATAGCGGTGGCCAAAGTGGAACTAGTGGGCAGGAAGGTAATAATAGTGAGCAAGGCAATAATAATGGTTCGCTAGATAATAGCGGTGGTCAAAGTGGAACTAGTGGGCAGGAAGGTAATAGTAGTGAGCAAGACAATAATAATGGTTCGCTAGATAATAGCGGTGGTCAAAGTGGAACTAGTGGGCAGGAGGGCAATAGTAGTGAGCAAGGCAATAATAATGGTTCGCTAGATAATAGCGGTGGTGAAAGTGGAACTAGTGGGCAGGAAGGCAATACCAATAATAGTACTAATACCAATGAGAGTACTAATGCCAATGAGAGTACTAATACCAATGAGAGTACTAATGCCAATGAGAGTACTAATGCCAATGAGAGTACCAATGCTAATGAGAGTACTAATATAAATAGTAGTAGTAACACCAATAGTAGTAGTAATACCAATCGCAGTACCAACACCAATAGCAGTACTAACACTAATAACAGCACTAATACCAATAGAAGTAGTAATACCAATAGAAGCAGCAATGTAAATAAAAGTGGTAATAGTAATAATATTAGGTTTAACTATCAATATAGTCATTAAAAATAATATCACTCTTTGGTAAATATTTATTTATGAAAGATTACAATAATATTTTTATAAATATATAAAATATATAGGTAGGGTGGGTCGATTGATTTAGCTCTACCTTTATTGAATATATTTGAAGAAAGCATTAATTTAGTCGAATGTATAATTAAATGATATTTTTAATACTCCTGAGTTTTATTTGTAAATTGTTTTAAATTTATCTACTTTGATAAACCCTAATTTAATAAAATTATTAATTAAAAATTGAGTTGTATGGTAATGTTTTTATTTTAAATATTAATTATTATAACTCTATTTTAATGAAGGGAAAATTTATGAGGATTATATTGATAATTATTTTTATTATTTCTAGTTTTTGTTATACAACTTTTGCTTTAGCTCATTTTAATGATTTTTTTAGTTTTAATCGCTTAATGAGTTTTGGTATTTGCGATGCTATTAGTGGACCGCTGACAATAAATGGAAAAGATATTACTGTTCAAAATGATACACCTATTGGTACTTTGTTAGCCACCTTCACATCAAGTTCATTTAAGACTTATCGTTGTGATAATAATACTAAAAATATGATTAGCGGTGGCAAACTTTATGGTAAATTCGCGACCCTAATAAAAGGTATCAGGGTATATGAGACAAATATCGCAGGAATTGGTTATACACTTGGTGTTCAAACAATGTGTCCAGATATAGTTTTTCCAACTAAAGGTTGGAGAGATAATGTAGATAATATCGATGTTTGTTGGTCAAATAAGGTTTGGAATCAGATAACTCATAATTTTGAGGTCAGGATCTATAAAATAGGTGCTACAGCAAATGGAATTGTTGAAAAAAAACAAATTGGCGCAACTATTTTGGCATACAAAGATACCAGCATCTGGGCTGAGGAAAATCCAGTATTTTTAAATAGTTTTAGAGTAACAACAATAGATAATAGTAATAAGCCAAATGACAATAAAATAAATGATAATAAATCAAATGATAATAAGCTAAGTGGCAATATTCAACATCATCATCAACACTATCATAGACATTATCACCAACATAATTGGCCTAATAATAACAATATAGATATTAATAAAAATATGAACAACAATGCCAATAATAACATCAATAATAACATCAATAATAACGCCAATAATAATGCTAATAACAACACCAATAATAATGCCAATAATAACACTAATAATAACGTCAATGATAACAACAATAACAACACTAATAATAATGAAAATAATAACGCAAATAATAACGCTAATGAAAGTGACAATAATGATTTGTAATTTTGAATAACAATATTTTCTGGTATAATTGATTAAATTTTTTAAATATCTAGATAAAAGATTTTTATTAATGTTTAGATAAAATTATATTTTATCTCTAGTGGCAATAAATATACAGATAAAAAAAAATTAACTAATGTTATTAATATTATTTTTTAATAAAATTTTAATTACTAAATCGATTTTTATAAAAACTCTATTTTAGTAAATTTATTTATAAATGTTAAAGATTAAACACGCAAATCTACCCTAATAAAAGAGGTGCTTATGAGAAATATGTTATGGATCCTTTTGGCTGTATCTAGTTTAAGTTATAGTGCTTTATCTTTTGCTGGATGTATTGCTGTTGGGGGGCCATTAACAATAAATGGCAGAGATATTATTGTACATGATGATACTCCTATCGGTTCTTTATTAGACACTTTTACCATCGGTTTACTACAAACTTATCATTGTGATGACAATAATACCAAAAATATGACTACCGGAGGAAAGTTGTATGGTGAATTTTCAACGACTATAGATGGTATTAGGGTGTATAAAACCAATGTTGCAGGGATTGGTTATTCGCTTGGCGTTCAAACAATGTGTCGTGGTGGTATGATCTTTCCATCTAAAGGTTGGCGAGATAATATAGATAATATTGCTGTTTGTTGGTTTAGCCATACCTGGAACCAGATAACCCATAATTTTAAGGTCAGGATCTATAAAATAGGGCCGACGGCAAGTGGAACTGTAACCAAGAAACAAATTGGTGCCACTATTTTGTCATATAATAACCATAATAATTGGGCTGAGGAAAATCCGGTATTTTTAAATGCTTTTAACGTTGCAACAACAGGTAATAATAGTAACCAGGATAACAACAATAATAGTAATCAACATAATAACAACAATATTGATAAAGATAATCATCATAATCATATTTGGCCTAATAATGGAAATAATGGCATGAGTCATAATACTAATAATAATAATTTTTAATCTGAAATAAAGGTTATTAACCTACATATAACCGAAAGTTATTTAGTTATAGGGATTTGTTTTTTTAATGTTTATCTACATTATTAAATAAAATCTTTTATATTGAAATGTAAACAGAACTAAAGGTAATTTATTATCAATAATGATAATGCTGCATATATCAAATCAATAAAATGAAATAAAAAAGCTATTTTTATTAAATAATATCTTGTTGTAAGTTATTTATAATTTATAGCAAGTCATGAAATTTAATATTTTTTAATGGCAGTTCAATTAATAAATTAATTTATATAATTATCTCTATCTATTCATTTTATAAGTAAATCTATTTATAACTTTAAATAATTTTCTTTTGAAATCTATTTTAATAAGGAACATGTTTATGAAAAATTTATCTTTGATTATGCTACTTACTTATAGTTTTGGTTATACCACATCGGTTTTTGCTCAATGTATTGAGATTGGTGGACAGATAAAGGTCAATGGGAGAGATATTATTGTGACCGATGATATGCCTGTAGGTACATTATTAGATACGTTCACAACCGATTTAATTAAAACTTATCAGTGTTCTAACGTAAAAAATATGACTACTGGTGGAAGAGCATATGGTGAATTCGCTACAGATATTGATGGTGTGAGAGTATATAAGACAAACATTGCCGGGATTGGTTATGCATTAGGTATTAATTCAATGTGTGGAAAAATGCTTTTTCCGTCAAAGGGCTGGATTAATAATTTAGATGCTACGTCTACTTGCTGGACTAGTGGACGCTGGGATCCGATAACACACAAATTTGCTGTAAGAATTTATAAAATAGGCCCGACAGGCAGTGGCGATGTGGCTATGAGAAGAGTTGGAGCAAGCAATCTTTTTTATGATGATACAAAAAGTTGGGCAAAAGAAAATTCGGTTTTTTTAAATTCTTTTAAGGTTACAACCTTAGGCGGTGATGGTAACGGGCAGGGTAATAACAATGGTGGAGGCCAAATTAATAATGGCGGTGGGCAAGGTAATAACAATGGCGGTGGGCAAGGTAATAATAACTGGGATGGGCAGCATAATAGAGATAGAGGTAGCCAGGGTAATAACAATGGAGGTGAACAGGGTGGTAACTAGAATAATAATAACTCCGTTTGGCCTAATGGTGATGTAAATAACAACTCTGTTTGGCCTAATGGTAATGTAAATCATAATATAAATAATAACTTGGATAGAAATGTTCACTATTAAAAAGCTAATAGTTGAAATTATTCGTTTATTTGTTTAGGAATTTTTATATTTCAGATGGTGATTTTTTCTTATAGGTAGAATTTATTGTGATAATTCTACCTAAATTATACCTAATACCTATTGTAAACTAATAAGTAGATTTAATAATTTTAAAGTTATCTGAAATTTTATTGTATTGACTATTTTACATAATGCTTGTGTTAAAGTATGTGAGCAATTTTATTTAGGTTAGCCATTTAAAATATTAAAAATAAAGTTACTACATTGAACTATTACTTACAGTGATAATTATAATTCAGTCTTACTTTAAATAAGAAAATATTAATTAGCATTTTGTGCTGTTTATAAAAAGTAACAAAATGTATTTTTTGATTAGAATATATTTTTTATATTGAATTAGTCAAAAAATAATAAATATTGATTAATATAAAATTACAGATAATTCTGATAGTTATCATTTTTTTATTTTTCTATTAATAATATCAAAAAGTTATACTGTTATTATAGTTAACTTATTGAATAAATTATTGATTTTTCTTATTTAATATATGATTTTAATGGTATTTTTCTACTGGCGAAAAAGATTTTATGCATTAGTGAAAAAGCAAAATTTTTCTTATATATTAAATTGTTATGACCAATTACCGTGTATAGAATAAAAATATTTTGCTAATTTTAATGAGTATTTTGTTATTTATAAGTGAAATTTCGCAAAATATATGTGTAATAAACTAAATCCATTAATTTTGTTGGGTTTTATTGTTGGTGTTAAATAGTTTTGTGGGATTTAATATTAATATCAATGAATAAAATAAACATTTATTTCTTTTTTATTCATTATGATTGATATTGATGACTTAAAATTGCATAATTAAAGAAACTTACAGATAGTGATTTAATATTCATTAACTGTAAGTATTTTTTTATCGATGAATTTATTTAAAGCGATATTTATCTAAACCCTTATAATAGCAAATACAAAATAAGTTATTTATTTATAGTTACTGTGTTTTCACCTATTAATTTATTCTTATTTAATAAAATTAAATATTACCGTTAAGAAATTATTTCATAACGCTATCTTTTATTTTTATAAATAATAATAGATTGATGTTGTATTAATAATATTGAGGTATTTATGAAATTCCCATTAGTACTGTTAGTTATTAGTGTTATGCCTGTTGCTGCTAATGCTGCTCCGACAATCACTTTCCAGGGAGAGGTAAGTGCACAAACATGTGAAACCGAAGTTAATAAAGAGACTAATTCAATAGTTCTTTTACCTAACGTTTCTGTTACTCAGCTATCTACCGCAGGTAGCACTGCTGGCTTAACACCATTTACAGTGATAATAAAAAATTGTACTGCACCCACTAGTGGTAATATTGATATTAAAACAAAATTTTTAGGGCACAATGTAACCACTGCGGGTAATTTAGCTAATTTGGTAACTTCTGCTGATAATGGGGCAGAAAATGTCGCAATTCAGATTACTACCAATGAAAGTGGAACAACTCCAGTGGTATTAAATGGTGAGACTAGTGTTCCAGGTTTAGTTCTTAAAAAAGATGAAACTACAGCTTCTCATACATTTGGGGTGCAATATATTTCTGAAAATGGTAACGCAAAGGCCGGTCAGGTAAAAGCGATGGTCGAATATACAGTGGGTTATTTATAATTTCTGCTGATCATTTTATTTTAAGCTGAAAATAGCAATATTTTCAGCAATAATTGATTTTAGAGAAATTATTAATTACTAAATATTTATTAAATATAATTTTGTTACAGATATTTATTGACTATAAAGTAATGATTATTTGGATTTTAAAATGAGTAATATATTAACTTCATTTATTGCTATTATCACATTGTTTTTTACTAGTTTAATGTCTTATGGCCATGCTAGTGTGGTAATGACAGGAACACGTATTATTTATTATGAAGGAATGAAAGATAAAACGATACAATTATCTAATAATGATAATCATCCGAATGTTATTCAAGTTTGGTTGGAGAATAGTAATAAGAATTCAAGCAAAGAAATGACAGAGATGCCTTTTATTGTTAATCCGCAAATTTTTCGGATAGAAGCTAAATCAGGACAAATAATACGATTAATGTCTGTAGATGATAAACTTCCTAAAGATAGGGAGTCCCTTTTCTATTTTAATTTTAGTCAGGTTCCAGCTTTTAATGAGCAACAGCATCAGGCTAATAAATTAGTATTATTATTTAATACACGAATAAAAATTTTTTATCGGCCTAAAAACTTGTCAGATGATATAAATCAACTGGCGGATAAACTGATATTTAAACAGAGTAATGAGCAAATAGTTGTTGAAAACCCTACTGGGTATTATGCCGTTGTTCATTCTGCGACATTAATTGCTAATGGCCAGTCATTTAAATTAGCGGATTCTATTATGTTATCACCTAAATCAACGACACGTTGGAAATTACCGCGGGCTATTAACCGTAACGCAAAAAATATTATACGCCTTACTCTATTGAACGATTATGGTGTTGATGTTGTTACTGAATTACCTTTATTTGCTTAATAATAACCAAAGATAAATATATTTTATTTTGCTATTTTTATTTGTTAGTAGGAAATTAAGTATGTACTGCCCTATTGGATTACTAATGATTTATAAGTCTATGTTAATAGGGCGAATGGTATTTTGTCATTTCCGGCCGACAAAATATGTATTATTATTAACTTTTGTTCCTACTTTAGTCTATTCAACAAATGAGACTTATACTTTTGATCCA